>DASXAI010000534.1:0-11278 GCA_036406775.1 Acidimicrobiales bacterium | reverse complement strand
CACGATTGGTCTCGACACTGAGGCCGTCGAGATGGGCCTGGGTCTCGGCCACGCCGATGTGGTCGCCGCTGTGCCACTCCCACGCGGCCGTGCCGTCGGGCCGGATCTCCTGGATCCAGGCGTCGAGGACGTCGCTCGGTGAGGTGAAACCGGGCCCCAGCGCACTGACGTCGACGTTCGACCGTTGGTGGTACGAGGCCATCATCATGTTGCCGTTCTCGAGCGGCAGCAGCTCGTGGTGGTCGGTGGGCGTGCCCACCGTCGCCCACGTGTGCACGAGTGTCCCGTCGAGGGCCCGCTCGGCATAGACGCGGGTCGGGTCGGAGCCGAACGGGCCGGCGGTGTCGATCCACGCCACGTTGCCGTCGGGCAGCCGCTTCACGTCGAACGACGTCAAGCCGGGCGGGGTCTTGCGATACCAGACCGCCGCCCCGTGGTCGTCGAGGATCACGGCGTACTGGGTGCCGGCCGGGCCGGCGGTGGTGCCGGCGAGATACCAGCCCGGCGCCGGATCGTCCGGGCGGTCGACCACGAGGTGCGGGAAGTCGTGGGGCAGGCACCGGATCCAGTACTCCTCCACGTGGCCGTCCGGCCCCGTGGTCGCGACGACGGCGGCGTCGTTCTCCTGCAGCGTCAGCGTCCCCGAGCCGTCCGCGCCCCGGATGGTGATCGCCGTGCCGGCCGCTGCCGACGCCCGAATGGTCCAGGTGTTGGGGCCCGCCGCACACATCACGCCGTAGTCGTGGCCGTCCGGCGCGAACGCCGGGACGAGCGGGCCCGCCGAGACGCTCAACGACCGAAGGGCGCCGACCGGGCCGAAGGACCCGAGCACGTCGATCACGACGTGCGTCGTGGTCATCGAGTACAGGCAGACGCGACCATTGGCACCGGTCCGGACGACGGCGAGGTTGGCGGCGTCGGTACCGGCGAGGAAATTCAGCGTCGAGGTCGACGTCGGGTAGGCGGCGCCGCACGGGAACAGCGTGAGGAAGCCGGCACTGGCCGGCTCGGTCGCCACCACGTCGAGCACGACGTCGGCGCCGACGCCGACTCGTCCGGCCGCGGTGGGGTCGATCTCGATGATCTCGGCCGTCTGGACCGGGCCGGCGTGTCCTCCCGTGCCGTCTCGGGTGTCGAGCACACGCGTCGCCGTGACAGCGCCGAGACGGGAGCCGTCCGTGCCACCGAACCATCCCGTCACATCCACCACGAGGTCGACGGTGGAAAGGCTGAAGACACAAAGCGTCCCGTCGCCGTCGAGGCCGAGGATGGCGGCGTTGGCATTCGTCTCGCCGGCGAGGTGGTTGACGTTGGACGTGTTCGGCACGTCCCCGCAGGGGAAGGCCGTGACGTAGCCGGGGGCGACAGTGTTGGTGACGGTGAGATTCACCGCGACGGCCGTGGCGCCAGCCGGCACGGGGCCCGTGCCTGCGATCGCGACGCGGAGGGTCTGGCCCGCGCCGACGGGCCCGACGCGGCCGTCGGGCCGCAGCGTCTTGCGGGTATCGAGCAGTCTCGCCGGCTCCATGCCGTGGAACGACGCGCCGCCCGCACCGAACCATCCAGTGACGTCGACGACCAGTTCCATGTCGACCGACGCGTAGAGACAGACCCGGCGGCTCGCCCCGATCGGCACGATGGCGGCATTGGCCGTGGCCGCCGCATCCGAGGGGTTGACGTTCGACGCCAACGGCCGCGCCGCGTCGCACGAGTACGCCGTCACGAAGCCTCGGCCGACGCTGTCGACGGCGACGATGTCCAGCGCCACGGCCGTGGCCTGGAGCGGAACGAGCGCACCGAGGTCGACCACCTCGCTGCAGCCGGCGGCCACGGGACCGGCCGTGCGCCGGGTGTCGAGCACTCGAGTCGGAGTCATCGAGTGGAAGCCACCACTGACCGACGGCGTCACTCCGCTCGGCGCCGGCGCCAGGCAGGCCGCCGGCGCGGCCGCCGCCGCGGCGGTCGCGGGGACGGCTCCCAGGGCCGAGAGCATGGCCAACGTGACGACCAGGTACCGCCAGCGACCTCCCACGGAGGCGAGAGGATACGAGGCAGCTCGGGCCGGGGGAGGATGCTGACCGTCCCGTAGGGGACAGACGGCGCGACGTGGGCGTGCTTCCCTGTGCCCATGGCCAAACAGATCACGCGTCGATCCGTCCTGGCGGGCGCGGGCGTCGTGGCGGGTGTCGGCGCCTTCGGGACCGACCTCCTGTCCGCTGGTGCCAGCCCGGATGCTCCCACCGGCCCGGCCCTCGAGAGCTCGGTGACCAGCGCGCTCCCGCCGGCGACGCCCGGTTTGTCGTACCTACTGCTCGACGGGGCCGGATTCGTCCCCGACGAACCCAGCACGCATCCCCGCCTGACCAACACGGGCTTCGGGTACACGACGACGGCCGGTTTCCGTCTGTGGGCGGCGCTGGTCGTCCCCGCCGGCAGTCAGTTGCGCGAGATCTCCATCGCCTACTCCGCACCGGCCCCGGCCTCCGGCGCTGCCCTGCTCCTGTTCCGCCAGCACCTCGGCGGCCTCATGGAGAGCGCCGGGATGGTGCTGTTGCCCGAGTCGGGCAGCCCGACCGTCGCCACTGCCCCACTCGCCGAAGTCGTCGATGGGACGTCCACGTACAACATGCACTTCTTCGTGGGGATGACGAACCCGGCGGCGTTCCTCTACGGCGTGCGGGTCGGCTACGTGCCACCGCCGCAGGCTTTCGTCCAGACCTCGCCGGCCGCCCGTGTGCTCGACACCCGCATCACGGGCGGCAAGCTGAGCCAGAACGAGGAACGGGTCGTCAGCCTGGGGGTGCCGGGCTTCGCTCGCGGTGCCGTCATCAACGTGACCGTGACGGGCACGGAAGGAGCCGGCTACGTAGCGGTGTTCCCCGCCGACACCTATTGGCCCGGCAACTCGAGCGTCAACTGGTCCGACTCGGACCAGAACGTCGCCAACAGCGCCATCACGCCGGTCGATCCGGACGGCAAGATCATCGTGCGAGCCGGCGTGAATCCGACGCACGTCGTGATCGACACGCTCGGCTACCTGCTGTGAGGCGCGTTACTTCGTGACCATCCAGCCGAGGATGTCGGCGTCGCTGACCACCCGCTGACGGCCGAGCCGGCGGCGGTCGGTCACCATCGCCGGGACATGCTTCACGAAGCTCCGCGTCGACCGCACCTTCTGCGGCGCGACGTTCGGCCGCGGCCGCTGCCCGCGCGCCATCGGTCGCAGGTATTCGGCGGTCACGGCGCGCGCTGTCGATCGGGCCTCGATGAGCGCGGCTCGGAGAGCGAGGCGGGCCGGCGCGTCCTTGGCCAGCATCAGCAAGCGGTTGCGCTCGACGTAGTAGCGGAACAGATCCGAACCCTCGCCGCTGGTGGCGGCGTGCTCGTGGCGGACCACCGAGGCCGGCACGTACCGGTAGCGCCAGCCCAGCAGCCGCCCTCGCCACGACAGGTCGGTGTCCTCGTAGTACAGGAAGAACCGCTCGTCGAACAGGCCCACCTGCCGCAGGTAGGCGGGCCGCAACAGCACACTCCCGCCGCACCAGGCGAAGACGTCGACGGCTTCTTCGTACTGGCCTTCGTCGCGTTCCAGGTAGCCGCGGTCGCCGCCGAAGCCGCCGGCGTACAGGCTCGAGCCGACGTTGTTGATCACGTCGTGCGGCTCGGCCGGCAGATCGATCTCCACCCACGCCGGTTCGGGCCCGACCGAGACGCTCCTGGTCTCGCCCCCCGATGCCAGGGTGACCGTGCGGGGCGAGTCGGCCGACAAGCGGAGCGCCATCCGCTTGGGTCCCTCGCCGCCGGCATCAGCCACGATCCGCGCCTCGGCGCGTCCCTTCGACCACCGTGAGCCCACCTCGCCGGCTCGAGGCGGCTCGGGGCCCCAGAAGCCCTCGTCGAAGGCGGCTCGCGACCACGCGTCGGCGCCGTCGACCTCGAGTCCCGAGAGCCGCACGCCGCGATCGTGAGTGACCGGCGCCTCGATCCTGGTGCCCCAGTAGCGGGCGGCAAAGAGGATCTTCGAACTGGCGGCGCCGAGACCCGGGTCGGCCTCCAGGGCATCGACCAGGGGGGCCAGCCAACCCGGTTCGGGGACGGCGTCGTTGTTGACGAGGGCGACGTAGTCGTACTGCCCGGCGCCAGGATCGCCGATCCCGAGGTTGCAGCCACCGGCGAACCCCAAGTTGGCGAGCGGCTCCTCGACACGGACAGCCGGGTACTCCACCCGCACCCGGTCCACGATGCCGTCGATCGAGCCGTTGTCGACCATCACGATCTCGACGCGGTCGGCCGGATAGTCGAGTCGACGCAGGGCGTCGAGGCACCGCAACGTCATCTCGCCGCCGTCGTAGTTGAGGACGACGACGCGGACGCGGGGGGCGGCACGCATGACGGCCAAGGGTACTGTCGCCACCCTTGGGGAACGACGACGTCATCCGACGGGCGTGGGCTCGTCACCTGGTCGGCGACGGCCTCGAGCTCGGCCCGGGCCATGTGCCCTTCCCGTTGCCCGTGAGCGGCGTGACCGTCCGCTACGTCGACCGATGGGAGCCCGACACGAACCGGACCCTCTTCCCGGAGCTGGGTGAGGCCGAGTTCCCGCGTCCCGATGTCGTGGTCGACTTGGATCGTGACGGCCTGCGCTCGTTCGCCGATGCCAGCACGGACTTCGTCGTCGCCTCCCATGTCCTGGAACACGTCGCCGATCCGCTCGGGCTGCTCGACGAGATCCATCGGGTGCTCCGAGTGGGTGGCGTCGCCGTCATCCTGCTGCCCGATCGCCGCACGACGTTCGACGCCGACCGGCCGCCGACTCCTCTCGATCACCTCGTCGCCGAGCACGTCGCCGGCGTCACCGACGTGTCGGACGAGCACATCGTCGAGTTCGTGCGCGCCGTGTCCGGTAGGGAGCCGTCCGCCAGTGAGATCGAGCTGCACCGAAAACGCTCCATCCACGTGCACTGCTGGACGGAGGACGAGTTCGTCTCCGTCCTCGAGTACGGCATGCGGTGCATGGCCCACGGCTGGCAGCTCGTGGACGCCTTGGCGACGGGAGCCGTCGGCTCGAACGGCATCGAGTTCGGGTACGTGTTGCGCAAGACGGCTGGCCACTGCGACGCCAGGCGGTTCCTCGCCGACCGCCAAGCCTGGATCGCCGCCATCCCGGCGCGGCGCGCCGATGCCGACGAGCTCGCGGCCCGCGTCGTCGCTCTCGAATCGAGCACCTCGTGGCGGGTGACCGCCCCGCTGCGAAGCCTGTCAGCTCGGCTTCGTCAGCTGCGCACGCGCACGCCGTAGCCGACGGCCCAGTCGTCGCGGCCCGGGACGAGGTTCGGGTTGTGATACGGGTCGTGGTCGAGCTCGTATGCCCACCGCGCTCGGATCCGAGCCTGATCGTCGGCGGTCACCACGTTGCGACGGGTCTGCGACTCGAAGTGATAGAGGGCCGCATGCGGCGTGTACACGATCCGGTAGCCGGCCCGCCGCACCTTGAGGCAGAAGTCGACGTCGTTGTAGTTGACGGGGAACTCGCGGCTCAGTCCGCCGACCTCGTCGAAGACACTGGCCCGCACGAGGGCGCACGCGGCCGTGACACCGGAGACCTCCCGGTCCACGAGGAGGAGCCCGTGGGGACCCGGCTCGTCGCTCCCCCGACCCAGGAAGGCGTGCATCGGCTCGCCGCTGTACACGTGCCCCGCATGCTGCAGCGTGCCGTCGGCGTACAGGAGCTTGCAGCCCACCACGCCGACGTCGGGCTGAACGGCCAGGCCCACCATCGTCTGGAGGAAGTCGGCCGAGATGACCTCGATGTCGTCGTTCAGCAGCAGCAGGTACTCACCTGTCGCCCGCGCCGCGCCCGCATCGATCTTCTCGGCGAAGTTGAACGGCCGGTCGTACGGCACGAGGACCAGGCCCTCGCCGCCGACCTCCCGCAGACGGTCGAGCACGGCTGGGGGTGTCACGCCATCGGCCACGACGACGATCTCGTGGATGGGATAGCTCGAGCGGTGGCGGAGGCTCCGGACGGCGTCGACGACGTGGGCTCGCTCCGCCCCCCACACCAGCCCCGACGCGCCCGCCGTCGGGATGACGACGCTGACCGTCGGTTGGACCGTGAGCCGGCGGTGGAGGCGGTGATAGCCCGGCCACGGCAGCATCTCGACCGTGGCGTCCAGGCCCACGCGGTCACAGTGCGCTTGCACGGCGCGGCGCCCGGCGGCGAAGGCATATGGCTTCGCATCGGGATTGGCCGCCGCCGAACCAGCGCCCATGCGCCAGTGGTAGCCGATGATCGGCAGGTGCCGGACCTGGCGCGCTCGCTCCGTCACGCGCAGGATGAGGTCGTAGTCCTGGCTGCCCTCGAACTCGTGCCGGAAGCCACCGACCTCCAACGCGAGCTGGCGACGGAGGACGGACAAATGGTTGGTGTACATGTGCGACCGGAATCGCTCCGGTGACCAGTCGGGCTTGTACACCGGCAGGAAGGAGCCGCCGGTCTCGGTCACGTGGTCCTCGTCCGTGTAGAGGTAGTCGACGCCGTCGTCGGCGGTCAGGGCGTCTGACACGGCCGCGAGGACGCCCGCCGCGAGCTGGTCGTCGTGGTCGAGGAGGGCGACGAAGCGGCCCGTGGCCGCCCGGAGGCCGTCGTTGCTGGCGTCGGCGATGCCGCCGTTGCGGGCCCGGCGCACGACGCGTACGCGCCGGTCGGCTGCAGCCGCTTGGTCGAGCAGCAGGGCCACGTGGGGGGCCGGCGAGGCATCGTCGACGAGCACGTGCTCCCAGTCGCCGTCCTGTTCCCGGACCGACGCCAGGCATTCGGCCAGGATGTCCGGCGGCGTGTCGTAGACCGGCGTGACGACCGAGACGAGCGGGCTCACGCCGAGCGGCGCCGACGAACGGCCTGCAGCGGCCGCATCACCAACACACCGACACGCCACGTCGGCGAACGGAGCATGGCGTCGCGATGGGCTTCGACTCGTTCGAGCGCCTCGATCCGGTCGCGGAGGGCGGCCACCTCGACCAGCAGCGCCTCGGCGTGCCGCCGCCGGTCGTCGAGCTCCGACTCGAGCGCCCGCACGCGGGCCCGCAGCTGACCGGCCGCCGCCTCGGCCCCGATGACGGCGTCGCGCAAGGCCCAGACCTCGAGCTGCCGCGCCGCCGCCTCGTCAGCCGGCGCCGCTCCTTCCGTTTCGGGCGTGGTGCTCACCGCTCCAGTTTGGCCCGTTCGAGCTTGATGTCGTGCTCCACCATGCGCTGGACCAGGCTCGGGAACGCTATCTCGGGCTGCCAGGCCAGCTTGTCGTGGGCCTTGGTGGCGTCGCCGACGAGCAGGTCGACCTCGGCCGGCCGGAAGTACCGCGGATCCTGGCGGACGTAGCGCGACCAGTCGTCGAAGCCGGCGGCGTCGAAGGCCCGCTCCACGAACTCCTTCACGCTGTGGGTCTCGCCCGTCGCGACCACGTAGTCGTCGGGCTCGTCCTGCTGGAGCATGGCCCACATCGCCTTCACGTAGTCGCCGGCGTAGCCCCAGTCACGCTTGGGCTCGAGGTCGCCCATAACGAGCTCGTCCTGGAGGCCGAGCTTGATGCGGGCCACGGCGTTCGACACCTTGCGGGTGACGAACTCGATGCCACGCCGCTCGGACTCGTGGTTGAAGAGGATGCCACTGCAAGCGAAGATGCCGTACGACTCGCGGTAGTTGACCGCGATGTGGTGGCCGAACACCTTGGCGCACCCGTACGGCGACCGCGGGTGGAACGGTGTCAGCTCGGTCTGCGGCGTCTCCCGGACCTTGCCGAACATCTCCGACGACGACGCCTGATAGAAGCGGACCGGGTTGTGTTGGGTGCCGCCCACCATCCGGATGGCGTCGAGCAGGCGCAGCACGCCGAGCCCGGTCACGTTGGCGGTGAGCTCCGCCTGCTTGAACGACATGGCCACGAACGAGATGGCGGCGAGGTTGTAGACCTCGTCGGGCTGCGTGTGCTCCAGCACCGACACGAGCGACGGCAGATCCTGCAGGTCGCCGGGAACCATCTCCACGAACGGCAGCTCGGCCTGGACGAGATCGCCCTTGGGGTTGTTCTGGCCCTTCACCAAGCCGAAGACCTGGTAGCCGTGACCGTGCAGGAACTCGGCAAGGAACTGGCCATCCTGGCCCGTGATGCCGGTGATGAGAGCGCGAGGCATGTGGTTCCTTGGCGAGGTGGAGCAGGCGACGATAGCGCGGGCGTCGTTCCGCTTCGGGTAGGAACGCTCTGGTAGAAAGCGACGAGTGCCCGGCTCGGCGGCGCTCGGATCGTGATGAGCAGGTTGTCGATCGTCACAGTCGCCTCACGGGCGCAGCTGGCCCACGTCGCTGTCGTCGCGTCCAGCATGGCGGCGGCCGGCGTGGACGCACGGCTTCGTGCGGTCATCGTCGACGATCCTGGGCTCACGACGCGAGGTTCCTGGCCGAGTGGTGTCGATCTCGTCGGCCCCGGGATGGTGGACCCGACCATCATCCATCAGCTGAGGCTCCTGTCGTCCGACGGGCCGACCCTGGCCTCGGCCGTGACGCCTTGGGTCGCGGTCGGTCTCTTGGCCGAGCGCCGCCATCCGCTTCTGATCGTCAGCCCGGCGACGTGGATTGCGGCCCCGCTCGCCTCGCTCGAGAACCCGAGCGACGACCGACCGATTCTCGTACCCACCCTGATGTTCGCCCGACCGGCTCCCGGCGCGCTCGGCCGGGGCTTTCACCGCTCCTGTCTCGTGTTGCCACCCGGGGCCGACGCCTTCGCGCGGTGGTGGGCCGAACGAACCTTCGACAACGCCCTCGGGCTGTTCGGCGAAGGGGCCCTCGACGAAGCGGCCGCGTCACTCAGCCACGACGTCGCACGCGACCCGGGCCTGGGTGTCGATGCATGGAACGCCGCCGAACGAGCAGTGCGAATGAACCACGGCGGGCTGCAGGTGCGCGGAGGACGGCCGCTACGGACGTTCCATTTCGACGATTTCGATCCCCTTCAGTCCCACCTCGCCGTGGGCCGACCGGGCGTCGCTCCGCCCGTGTTGCTCAGCGAGAACGCCGCCCTGCGCCAGCTCCACACGAGATACGCCTCGGAGCTCAGAGCGGCCGGTTACGAGGGCGTCCGATCGGACCCGTACCCATGGGCTCGACTCCCGGGTGGGACACCAGTCGACAGGGCCGTCCGGCACGCGTTCCTGACCGCGTTGCGAGCGCACCGTCGTCAGGAGGGTGAAGCACCACCCGACCCGTTCGTGGCCGGTGGCGTCAGCCGGCTCGTCGCCTTCCTCAACGAGCCGGCGGTTGAATCAGGCGGTCGCTTCTCGCGCTACGTGGTGTCTCTCTACGAGAGCTGGCCCGGTCTGGCGGCCGAGTTTCCCGGCGCGATGACGGGTGACAGTCGACACTTCGTCTGGTGGCTGAACCGCTTCGCCCGCTCCGACCTCCCGATCCCGGCTGCGATCGACCTCCCGTCGATCCGGACTGGGACGTGTGCAGGAAGAGCTGACGGCTGCGGCGTGAATGTCGCCGGCTATCTCCGCGCCGCTTCCGGATTGGCCGTGTCGGCCCAGCGGACCATCGACGCGCTGGCGTCGGCTGGAGTACCGGTTCGGCCCATCACATATCGGCGCACGATGAGCCCGCAGGAGCCCGGTCCACTCGAGGATCGATCTGATGGCCTCTTCGACGTGAACATCGTGTGCGTGACAGCCGAGCAGTTCCCGTACTTCCGCTCCGACCTCGGCGACGAACTGTTCGCCGACCGGTACACGATCGGATACTGGTATTGGGAGCTGGAGGTCTTCTCGGCCGATCAGCTCGGCGCGCTCGATCTCGTCGACGAAGTCTGGGTCGCAACGGGCCACGTTCTCGATGCCATCTCGCCCCTCACGGACAAGCCCGTGCGGCACATGCCGATCCCGTTGGTCGAACCGCACCCTTCGGACCGCAGCCGAGCGTCCTTCGGGCTACCTGACGGCTACCTCTTCCTGTTTGCCTTCGACTTCAACAGCGTCGTCACCCGCAAGAACCCGCTGGCGGTCGTCGACGCCTTCGAGCAGGCCTTCCCGAGCGCCGGCGACCAACATCTCGTGCTCAAGACGCTCAACGCCGAGCGCTGGCCCGCCGAGGCCGAGCGCATCCGCTGTGCGATTGCCGACCGGCCCGACATCACGATGATCGACGACTACTTGACCCCGAACGACCAGGCGGCCCTGGTCGCGGTGAGCGACTGCTATGTCTCCCTCCATCGGGCCGAGGGACTCGGCCTCACGCTGGCCGATGCGATGGCGCTGGGCAAGCCCGTCCTCGCCACCCGATACTCGGGGAACCTCGACTTCATGGACGACTCGAACAGCTTTCTCGTGCCCTTCACATATGGCACTGTTCCTGCCGGCACGCCGGCGTACCCGGAGGGCGCGCCCTGGGCTGAGCCGGACGTGGAGGAGGCGGCTCGCATGATGCGACTTCTCGTCACGGATCCCGAGGTGGGAGCGCGGGTAGGCACCAAGGCGCGACGCGACATCCTCGATCGCTGGAGCTCCGAGCAGATGGGGGCGCGCATGCGCGCTCGCCTCGAGGAGGTGTGGAGCAGCCGTGCGCAACCTCGGCCGTGAGCGGGTCAACGCCCTTCGGATGCGACTCAGCCAGCTTCGTCGCGACGCCGACACGGCCCTGGCTCGAACCGAGCAGCTCGAAGCCCAGGTCGAAGCGCTCCGACGTGAACTGGCGGCGACCACGATTGCGGTGGGTGATCAGTTGGCGGCGCTGTCCGCCGTAGTTGAACGGCTTGAACGCGAGTCGACGGGTGCACCCGACGACGAGCCCGAGTGATCAGGACGGACGTCGACGGAGGGCGACAGCCGTCGCGGGCTGCGGGATGGTCCATGTGAACCGGACAGCTATCCTGGCTCGGTTGTCCGATCATCGCCGACCGAGGAACTCGCGTTGAGCCCATCTCGCAGATCATTTGCTCGCGCCGTCCTACGTGTACCAGGAGTCCGTGGCGCGCGCAGGGCGGCCGAGCTCGCCGTCACGCCAAGGGCCCGCGTCGAGCTCATCAGACTCGACGACGCCCGGGGCGATCTGTCGCAATGCGTCGCCGAGCAGGCGTACGAGATCGATCAGCTCGCCAAGACGGTCGCGGAGATCGAGGGACATCTTCCGGCCGTCCTGAACGCCATCACGTCGATGAGCGGTGCTGCTCGTGTGGCAAAGCGCGAGGTCGACGCGCTCCGTGGGGAGCTCGAGTCTCTGCGGCGCGAGTTCGAC
>DASXAI010000533.1:0-4132 GCA_036406775.1 Acidimicrobiales bacterium | reverse complement strand
GGCAGCAGCTGGTCGACCGGCACGTGGTAGAAGCGCGCCAGCCGCTGGAGGCGCGGCACCGAGATGGCCCGCTCCCCCCGCTCGTAGGCGCCGAGCACCGACGCCTTGAATTCCTGCTTCGACGCGGCTTCGACTTCCTGCAGGGACAACCGCTTCTGGCGGCGGATGGCGCGCAGGCGCTCACCCACCTTCCGTCCGTAGGGGGTGCCTGCCGTCGATTCGTCAGCGTCGTCGGTCATGAAGCTCATCGTGGTTCCTCTCCGCCTTGCCCATCCACGCTTACGGAGCGTGGCCGCCTGGGCCAGGCGAACCCTACCGTTCGGTAGCCACGCTCAGCAAGGACAACCGGCCACAAGACCACGTGGGGTGAAAAATGGGTCATACGCACCCCGCTCGACGGGCCGCGAGCAGCGCGCCCGCCACGATCGCTGCGGTTTCCGCCCGCAGCACATGGGGCCCGAGAGCCACGGTGGGTAGTCCCGAGGACGCCTCCTCCGGCGCCCAGCCGCCCTCGGGCCCGACCAGCACGACGGGCCGATCGAGGCTGACCGGGTCACCGCCAGCGGCGGCGAGCGCCGCGCCCGGCCACGAGGCGACTTCGGCGAACGGACGGACGTCGTCCACCTCGGGCAGCCAGGCGCGCCGGGCCTGCATGGCCGCCTCCCGCGACACACGCCGGAGTCGGTCGGTGTGCCGGCGGGCGCGTTCGCCGTCCCACTGGACGACGCAGCGCGCCGCCGCCATGGGGACGACCCGGTCCACACCGAGCTCGGTGAGCTTCTGCACCACGAGCTCGGGCCGATCGCCCTTCAGCACACCGAACGCGACCGTGATCGGTGGCGTCGGGCTGGGCTCTTGCTCGATCGGGCCAGACGGGGACAGCGAAGGACCAAAGGTGCACGATCGCCAGCCGCCTGCGCCATCTGAAACCGTCACCAGATCCCCTCGCCTCAGACGGAGCACACGCTCTAAGTGGTGGCGATCCTCCGGCGCGAGCACCGGCTTGTCAAGGGTGGAAACGAAGGCGTGGGCGGCCGCATCGACTCCGGCCGGGCCGACGCCACCCGTCACTTGAACGCCGAGCGGATGCGCGAGAACACGCCGCCGGCGGGCGGATCGACCGCTTCACCTCGCTCTTCGGCCAGGCGGCGCAGCAATTCCTCCTCCGCCGCGGAGAGCTTCGTCGGCGTCTCGACGCGGGCCACGACCCGCAGATCGCCCCGCCCGCGGCCGTCGACGGACGGGATACCTCGGTGACGCGAGCGGAACTCGCGGCCACTCTGCGTGCCGGAGGGGATCGCAAGGTCGATGGTGCCGTCCGGCGCCTCGACCTCGACGTGGGTGCCGAGCGCGGCCTGGGAGATCGAGATCGGCAGGTCGACGACGAGGTCATAGCCGTCACGCCGGAACCGGTCGCTGGACGCCACCCGGACGTGCACGTACAGGTCGCCAGCGGGGCCGCCGTAGGGGCCCGCCGCGCCGCGACCCGCCAGCCGGAGGGTGGAGCCGGTGTCGACGCCGGCGGGGACGTCGACGTTGTAGGTGCGCTCCTCGACGACGCGGGTCTCGCCCCGGCACTTCGGGCACGGCGTGGCGACGATCTGACCGCTCCCGCCGCATCGCCGGCACGGAGCCGCCGTCACCATCTGGCCGAAGACGCTCTGGCGGACCCGGCGAACTTGGCCGGCCCCGCCGCACTCGTTGCAGGTGACCGGCCGGGTGCCCGGAGCCGCGCCCGTGGCGCCGCACTCGTCGCAGGCCACCGCCGTGCGGACGGTGACCGGGACGGCGGCGCCGAAGACCGACGCCTCGAACGCGACGTCGGCCACGACTTCGAGATCCTGACCTCGGGGCGGCCCGGTGGGGCCGCGCTGGCCGCCGAACGGCGACGATCCGCCGAAGAAGGCGTCGAAGATGTCGCCGAGGCCACCGCCGAAGACGCTGTCGGACGCCGACGCGCCCACGCCCGCTTCGCCGAAGCGGTCGTAGCGGGCGCGCTGGTCCGGATCCGAAAGGACCTCGTAGGCACGCGCGACCTCTTTGAACTGCTCCTCGGCGGCCGGGTCGTCGGGGTTGGCGTCGGGGTGCAGTTCGCGTGCGCGGCGGCGGTAGGCCCGCTTGATCTCCTCGGCCGTGGCGCTGCGGGAGACGCCGAGCAGCTCGTAGAAGTCGGCCATGGCGTGCTGCAACCTATCCGTCCGAGAGCCGCCGACCGAGGCGTTCGCTGACGACGTCGACCGCGGCCAGGGCGTGCGGATAGTTCATACGCGTGGGACCGAGGACGCCGATGGTGCCGATGGGCTCGCCCTCCACCACGTAGGGGGCGACGACGACCGAACACGCCACGAGCGGCTCGACGCCGTGTTCGGCGCCGATCGCCACGGACAGCCCGCGATGGAGGACGTCGCGCAACAACGTCACGACGACGTACTGCTCCTCGAGCGTGTGGAGCACGTTGCGGACGACGTCGACGGCATCGAAGGCCGCCGCCATGTTGGAGGCCCCGCCGACGTACACGAGGTCGTCGCCGCGGCCGCTCCGGCGCAGGACGCGGAGGGCCTGGGCGCAGAGAGCATCGACGGCGGTGTCGCCGCTGGCGGGCAGGTCGATGAGAGCGCTGGGCGTCGATCCGACGGTGTGCCGGGCCAGGTGGGCCGAGGCCGCGTTGACGGTGGGCTCGGCGGCGTCGGCGTCGGGCTCGAGGTGGTGGTCCTCGACGCTGCCGTTCGACAGCACCACCACCAGCAGCACGGCCCGGGGCGACAACGACACGAGCTGGACCGAGCGGAGGGTGGCGCCCTCGTGGGGGGGGCCGACGACGACAGCGGCGTAATCGGTGAGCCGGCTCAGCAGCCGACTCGTCTCGTGCAGCATCTGCTCGAGGGCGCCGTGAGCCGAGTCGAAGAAGGCCCGGACCTCCTGGGTCCGGGCGGCATCGAGACGACCCGGCTGGGCGAGATGGTCGACGAAGAAGCGGTAGCCCTTGTCGGTGGGCACCCGGCCGGCCGACGTGTGCGGCTGCACGAGGTAGCCCTCCTGCTCGAGCACCGCCATCTCGTTGCGCACGGTGGCGGGTGAGACCCGGACCCCGGGCGCGGATGCGACATGACCGGACCCCACCGGCTGGGCGGTGGCGATGTACTCCTGGACGACGGCCCGGAGGATCGCGGTCTTGCGTTCGTCGAGCATCTGGCACTCAAGGGTACCGAGTGCCAACCGGGTCAGGACAGAGCCGAGCGGCCCTCCCTCGGGCGTCGACGTGACGGAAATGCACCTCCACGGTGCAAAACCGTCACATCGAGCGGTTCGTCAATCATCCAGGCGGAGGGCGGCGATGAAGGCCTCCTGGGGGACCTCGACCCGCCCGATCGACTTCATGCGCTTCTTGCCTTCCTTCTGGCGCTCGAGCAGCTTGCGCTTGCGGGTGATGTCGCCGCCGTAGCACTTGGCCAGCACGTCCTTGCGCTTGGCCTTCACCGTCTCCCGAGCGATGATCTTGCCGCCAATGGCCGCTTGGATCGGGACGTCGAACAACTGGCGAGGAATGAGCTCACGCAGCTTCTCGGTCATGCGCCGGCCGTAGTCGAACGCCTTGTCGCGGTGCATCACGGTGCTGAAGGCGTTGGCCGGCACGCCGTTGAGGAGGACGTCGACCTTGACGAGGTTGGCCGACTGGTAGCCGTCGGGCTCGTAGTCGAGGCTGGCGTAGCCCTGCGTACGGCTCTTCAGCTGGTCGAAGAAGTCGATCACGACCTCGGCCAGCGGGATGCGGTAGACCAGCTCGACCCGCTCCGGGGAGAGGTACTCGAGCTTCCGCATCTCGCCCCGGCGGGCTTGGCACAGCTCCATCACCGTGCCCGTGTACGTGGTGGGGGTGAGGATCGTGGCCCGGAGGAACGGCTCCTCGATGGCGGTGATCTCCTGGGCCGACGGCATGTCGGCCGGGTTGTCGATGACCTCGGTGGTGCCCTCGGTGAGCAGCACCCGGTACTCCACCGAGGGCGCCGTGGCGATCAGCCCCAGCCCGAACTCCCGCTCGAGCCGCTCCCGGACGATCTCCATGTGGAGCAAGCCCAGGAGCCCGCACCGAAACCCGAATCCGAGGGCGCCCGACGTCTCGGGCACGTAGGTG
>DASXAI010000532.1:0-5196 GCA_036406775.1 Acidimicrobiales bacterium | reverse complement strand
CGGACCGCTCGCCGCGATCACCGCGATCGCCGCGATCACCCCGATCGGGCCGGCCGGTGCGCTGGGTGGTGACGCGCTTGGCGTAGGGCAGCAGTGCCATCTCGCGGGCATTCTTGATGGCGGTGGCGATGTCGCGCTGCTGCTGGGAATCGTTGCCGCTGACCCGGCGAGCCCGGATCTTGGACCGGTCGGACAGGAACCGCTGCAGCAGGTTGACGTCTTTGTAGTCGATGTACTCGACGCGCTCCTGGACGAGGACGCTGACCTTCTTCTTGACCTTGCGCGTCGTGTCCTTGGTGCGCGCCCGCTTCGTGTTGCGGTTGTTGTTCGCCATCAGAAGGGCTCCTCGTCGAATGGCTGGTTCTCGGTGGGACGCGACCCGCCGCCCGACCCGCCCGACCCGGCCGGCACGCCACTGCGGTCGCCGCCGGACCGGTCGGTGCGTTCGACGCGCGCCGTGGCCCACCGGAGGCTCGGGCCGATCTCGTCGGCGATGATCTCGATCTTGCTGCGCTTCTCGCCGTCCTGGGTCTCCCACGAACGCTGTTCGAGCCGGCCCGAGACGATGACGCGGGCACCCTTGTTCAGGGAGGCGGCGGCGTTCTCGCCCAGTTGGGCCCACGCGACGATGTCGAAGAACGAGGTCTGCTCCTGCCACTCGTTGTTGACCTGGTAGCGCCGGTTGACGGCCAGGCCGAAGCTCGTGACGGCGCGGCCGCCCGTGGTGTAGCGCAGTTCGGGGTCGCGGGTGATGTTGCCCACGACGGTGACGGAGTTGTCTGCCATGGTTCGCTCCTTGCGTGTGGCGACGGCCTCAGGCCGTGGCGGCCTCGGTGCCGGTGGTGACGAGCCCGCGACGGGCCGCCTCGGCGTCGGGCAGGCGGATCAGCTTGTGGCGGACGACATCGTCCGCGAGACGGAGCGAACGCTCGAAGTCGTCGAGGGCGCCCGGCTCGGCGACGAGGTTGAAGACGGCGTAGTAGCCCTCGCTCTTGTGCTTGATCTCGTAGGCGAAGCGCCGCTTGCCCCACCAGTCGGCGTTGCCGTGGACCCGCCCGCCGCGGGCCGCGACCTGGTCGACCACGGTCTTGGTCCAGGCCTGGGCGACGGGCTCGTCGAGTTCACCGTCGAGGATGAGCATCAGTTCGTAGGCCCGCATGGGCGAGCTACCTCCCTTCGGACCCGGCTGCACACCGGGGCCCCGCTTCGTGGACGGGGCAGGGCGAGTTGGACCGGAAGAGGTTAGCGGCTCGTCGCCCCTCCCGGACCAGCGCCCCGGCGCCGTCGATCGACTCGGTGCCCATCATGGCAAGTGGGTGTGACACAGTTCCCCAACGGGGGACAAGCAATCGCTTGTGTCTGGTCTGGGGGCGGATTCCGCACCAACGGGCGCCACTGGCGAGAGACGGGGCGCCGGGTCGTAGCCTCGGCGCGATGGAGTTGCGGGAGTGGATCAAGGGTGAGCACGAGGGTCTGCGGACGCGCTTCGGCCAGTCGGTCGCCGCCCACGTGCCGGTCAGCCGGTGGCGCGAGCGGGCCGGCTCGGGCGGGTCGTCGATCGCCTGGCTCGTGCTCCACACGGCGTGGCACGAAGACCTCGCCATGCGGGCCGCCGTCCAGGGCGAGACGCCCCTCATGACGGCGTGGCGCGGCGACCTCGGGCTCGAAAAGGTGGCGCCGACCGGTGGGCTCGGCGAGGCCGAACAGGAGGACATCACGGCGGCGGTCGACCTCGACGCCCTCGGTGCCTACGCCGAGGCGGTCCACGACGGCACCCGCGCGTGGCTCGACGGCGCCGAGCTCGCCGCTCTCGACGACGTCCCGGAGACGGGCGCGCGGCTCGCCGACCTGGCCGATGTCACCGTCGACGCCGTCCCGTGGCTCCACGCCATGTGGGACGGCAAGCCGACGGCGTGGTTCGTGCAGTGGGAGGCGGTCGGCCACGTCCAAGGCCACCTCGGCGAGATGATCTCGGTGCGCTCGCGCCTCGGGCTCAGCCCGTTCTAGTGCAGGTCGGACCGGTCGCGATCGAGCTGCCCGGTCCGACACCGAGGGCCGCCAGGCCGCCCATGGGCACCTCCAAGGCGTCGACGTAGGGCGCCGCCGCGTCGTACAGCTTGCAGTCGCCGGGCCGCGCCGCCGTGCAGGGCGGCATGTCGGTGGACGACACGAACTTCCCGCCGTCGGCGAAGAAGGCGATCGACAGCGGCAGGCGCGTCTGGAACATGTAGAACTGCGCCTTCGTCGGCGAGCCGAAGCGGAACAGCATGCCGTCGTACCCGCCGAGGCTGTCGACGTCCATCAGCCCGCGCTCACGCTTGGGCTCGTCGTCGGCCACGAGCACGCAGAACTCGCGCGTGACGCCGTTGGCATCCGTGACCCGCATGACGATGGCGTCGTACCCCTTGGGCACGGCGGTGGTGGCGGGCGCCGACGAGGCCGCGACCGACGTGATCGGCGCCGTGGCAACGGTCGATCCACCGCTGTTGGAGCAGGCCGCCGCCACCAGCGCGACGAAGGAGCCGAGCACCAGGAGACGCCGCACCGGGGCACGGTAGCGTCCGAGCCGGTGGAAGGGACGTGCGAGAGCTGCGGACGCGACGGCGAGCAGCTACGGGCCGTTCATCGGGTGTACGTCACGCCCGACTCGTGGGACTCCGAGGGCAAGACGACACGTCTCGAGGAAGTCGAGTGGTGGTGCTTCGCCTGCTGCACCCACTATCCCCACGAGCCGGTCGAGGACTGACACCCGCGGTCAGCGGCGGCGCGCGCCGACTGGCAGCGTGCGTACGAGGTGGTGCCAGGAGCAGCTGCGGCACACCTCGACGACATAGGCCGTGAGCGCGTCGGGCCGGCGGTCGAGAGCGGCCATCTCGCCGGGTTCGCTGATGCACTTGCCCGACGGCGGGAGGCGCGGCCCGAACACGTACGTGACGTGCACCAGTCGGTCCTCTTCGCAGATGGGGCACTCGACCCGCGTCTCGCGGCCGATGCCGCGTGCGGCCCGGATGAGCTCGGGGTGGGCGTCGCAGACCTGGTGGCGAGCCAGGCGGCCCTTGCGGTACTCGGTGATGAGCGCCCGGCGGGCCAGCCGGTGATCGATGACCCCGGTGCGCGCCGCGCTGGCGGCGCTGCGCAACGAGTCGGCCCGGAAGCTCACGGCGCCGAGCGTACCGAGCCGGTGTGACTTCGGCGTTCGCCCCTGCCCTACCAACTGGTGCGCGATATGCGACGCAGAGGTCGCGAAACCGCGTCAGTTCGTGTCGAAGGTCGTTGCGCTTCGATGTATCGAGTCGATATGTTGGACCGCGTGATCGAGATGGCCCTGCTCGGGCTGCTGCAGGATCAGGACCTGCACGGCTATGAGCTGCGCAAACGCCTCACCGCGCTGGTGGGACTACGCGGCGCCATCTCGTTCGGCTCCCTCTATCCCGCCCTGGCGCGCCTCGAAGCGGTCGGCGCCGTGAAGGCGGTCGACGCCGCCGGCAACCGCGTCATCCCGATGCCCGGCTCGCTGTCGGGCGACGCCAGCGCCTTCCTCGCCCGGCGCCGGGGGGCCGCCGGGCGGGGCGGGCGCGCTCGCAAGGTGTACGGCATCACCGAACAGGGCCGGGAGCTGCTGCTCACGCTGCTGGAGGATCCGCGCACCGACGAGCGGGCCTTCCCGCTGAAGGTGGCGCTGTGCGCTGTCCTCCCGCCGGCCAAGCGCCTCGAGCTGTTCGAGCGCCGACGTGCCGCCCTCGCGGCGCAGCTCGCCGAGGTGCAGTCCGGGCGCAAGCGCGCCGGCGACGGCGTCGACCGCTACCTGCGGGCGCTGCGGGAGCACGACGTCCAAACGATCGAGAACGAGATCTCGTGGCTCGACGGCCTCATCGCCGTCGAGCGCGAACACCGGGTCGACGGCCCGGACACCATCCAGGAGGAACCACCCCTATGACCATCCGCCTCGCCATCGCCGGCGTCGGGAACTGCGCCAGCAGCCTGGTGCAGGGCCTCGCCTACTACCGCGACGCCGAGCCGACCGATCAGGTGCCCGGGCTCATGCACGTGACGCTCGGCGGCTACCACATCCGAGACATCGAGGTCGTAGCCGCGTTCGACGTGGACGCGGCCAAGGTGGACCTCGACGTCGGCAAGGCCATCTTCGCCGGCCAGAACAACACCATCCGCTTCGCCCCTGTCGGCGATCTCGGCGTCACCGTGCAGCGCGGCCCCACCCTCGACGGCCTCGGGAAGTACTACCGAGCCACCATCGAGGAGAGCCCGGCGTCGCCCGTCGACGTCACGCAGGCGCTGCGGGACACGGCGGCCGACGTGCTCGTCGCCTACCTCCCTGTCGGCTCGGAGGAAGCGCAGAAGCACTACGCCCAGGCGTGTCTCGACGCCGGCGTGGCCTTCGTGAACGCCATCCCTGTGTTCATCGCGTCCGATCCCGAGTGGGCGGCCAAGTTCGAGGCGGCCGGTGTCCCGATCGTCGGCGACGACATCAAGAGCCAGGTCGGCGCCACCATCGTGCACCGCATCCTCGCTCGCCTGTTCGAGGATCGCGGCCTCGTCCTCGACCGGACGTACCAGCTGAACGTGGGCGGGAACATGGACTTCATGAACATGCTCGAGCGCGAGCGCCTCGAGTCGAAGAAGATCTCCAAGACCCAGGCCGTCACGAGTCAGCTCGACAACGGCATCGAGGCCGACAACGTCCACATCGGGCCCTCGGATCACGTGGCCTGGCTCCACGATCGCAAGTGGGCCTATATCCGTCTCGAGGGCCGCAACTTCGGCGACGTGCCCCTCAACGTCGAGATGAAGCTCGAGGTGTGGGACAGCCCGAACTCCGCCGGCGTCATCATCGACGCGCTGCGCTGCGCCAAGGTCGCCAAGGACCGCGGCATCGGCGGCCCCTTGCTCGGGCCGTCGGCGTACTTCATGAAGAGCCCACCGGTGCAGTACCGGGACGAGGACGCCCGCGAGATGGTGGAGGCCTTCGCCGCGATCCCTGATTGAGGATGGCCGACGCGACACACTCGTGTCGTGACCGCCATCACGTACGGCCCCGACGTCCCCGACGAGAGCGAGCTGCGGCTGTGCGGTGACGTCGAGGCCAAGCGGATCGTCGAGCTGGGCCTCGGTCCGGGGGCCAACGCAGTGGTGTTCGCCGGGCGAGGCGCCAAGGCGATGGCTGTCGATCCGTCGGCC
>DASXAI010000531.1:0-3447 GCA_036406775.1 Acidimicrobiales bacterium | reverse complement strand
CAGTTCGGCCACGTCGACATCCTCGTCGCCAATGCCGCGGTGTGCGTCATGTCGCCGTTCGAACAGATGACCGACGAGTTGTGGAACGCCCACGTCGACACCAATCTCACCGGCACCTTCCACTGCCTCCGCGCCGTGCTCCCGCCGATGCGAGCGCAGGGCTACGGGCGCGTGGTCGCGATCGCGTCGGGCGCCGGCCGCAGCCCGATCCCGACCCTCGCCAACTACACCGCCTCGAAGTGGGGCGTGATCGGGCTCGTGAAGACGTTCGCCCTCGAGACGGCCACTACCGGCATCACCGCCAACGTGGTGTCACCGTCGACCGTGCGCACCCCGATGGTGGTGAACGAGCACAGCCTCCGCCAGTTCCGCTCTGACCTGCACGAGCCCACCGAGGAAGACCTCATCCCGCGCCTGGCCGCCATGAGCCCGATGGGCATCCCGTGGCTGGAAGCCGAGACCGTGTCGCGTGCCGTCATGTACCTCGTCCTCGACGAGGGCTTCACCACGGGCACGGTGCTCGAGGTCAACCTGGGCACGTCCGCCAACCGACCCTGAGCCCCGAGGCGCGACAATCGCCGGGTGCTGAAGCGACGCTGCTGGGCCGGCGTCCTCGTGGCGGCGCTCGTCGTCGCGGCGTGCTCCCAATCGGCATCCGTGGAGGTCGCCGACCCAGGCCTCGACCGGCTCGGACGGGCCATCACGCAGGCCCATCGCAGCCGCACGTTCCGGCTGCAAGGGGTGCTCACGGACCACGGCTCGACCGTCGCCTGGGAGGGCTTCGTGGCGGGCCGGAACGAGCAGTACGTCACCCACGCCTTGGGGCTGGTCATCGAGAGCCGTCGCGTCGACGGGACGACGTGGGGCCGTCGCCTCGACCAGCAGGACGGCTGGGTCCAAGCTCCGCCGGACGCCCCGCTCGACCTCGACGTGCTCTTGCGTGGCCACGACGTCCACTCGCACCGGGACGGCGGTGGCTGGACGATCAGGCTGAGCTACACCGACATCGACGTGTTGGGCGCGCTCACCCACATCCCGAGCGTCGGACCCTCGACGGCCGACGTCGTCGTGGCGGCCGACGTCATCTCCGACATCTCGCTCCAGCTGGACGGTGGGGCCCGAGCCCGCTTGCACTTCGCCGACTACGGCGCCGCCCTCACCGTCACCGCTCCGACGTGAACGTCGGCGTCAGCTCGGCTGCGCCTCGATCACCATGTCGGCGAGGGGACTGAGCCGGAGCACTTCCGGCATGCGCCGCACGAGAGCGCTCGGGCCGTCGATCGTCAGCTCGCCCGACCGGACGGCGGCAGTCAGCGCGAGCGAGCCGAGCCACACCCGGTACATCGTCCGCACGGTCGACGTCATGGTCACGTCGACCTCGTAGCCCGGATCCACAACACACACCGACGGCTCACCCTCCTCCACCACGATCCAGAACATCCGGGCATCGTCCGTGAACCGGACGTGGATGACGTGGCGCCGGCCCGGGAAGTCGGACGTGTCCACCCGGGTGTGCATCCACCACACGAGGAGCTCGCAGTCGAGCTCGTCGGGTTTCGGCTCGCCGAACGCCCACTGCGCACCCCACTCGCCCAAACCGAAGACGACGGGTCGAAGGCCCTGGCCCGCGGCAGTCAACAGGTACTCAGCGCCCAGCCGTTCCACCAACCCGGCCCGTTCGAACTTCCGTAAGCGCTTGGCCAGCAAGCTGCGCGACAGACCGGGGAGGCCGCGTGCCAGGTCATTGAAGCGTGTGGTGCCGACCAGCATGTCGCGCAGGATGAGCAGCGACCAGCGGTCGCCGACCACGTCGAGGGCGCGCGCGACCGGGCAGTACTGGCCGTAGCCACCTCGGCTCTCCTCCAAGGTTCAAATTCTAGACCGGCCAGGTCCACTCTCTGGACTACCCGCGCTGACGGGCCGTTCGTACCTTCGACCCATGACGATGACAGCAACATCCACAGCAACATCCATCCTCGACGACAGCGTCGACGGCTCGACCGACTGGCTGGCGATCGCACGCCGGCTCGGCACGGACCTCGAACCAGGCGTCGCCGACCGAGACCGTGACGGTGTCCTCGCCGTCGATGCCTTCGAGCAGCTCCGCGTCAGCGGCTTGAGCCGCGCCCTCGTTCCCACCGAGTTCGGCGGGGGCGGTGCCTCGCACCAGGAGCTCGGTGACGTGCTCCGCGAGCTGGCCCGGCACGACCCCGCCACCGCGGTGGCCTTCTCCATGCACGCCCACGTGCTCGGCGCCCAGGTCTGGCGGCACCGCCACGGTCTCGACGCCTCCGGTGTGTTCGCCAAGGTGGTGGACGGGGCCATCCTCATCAGCACGGGCGCGTCCGACTGGGTCGGTTCGAGCGGGACGGCCCGGCAGGTCGAGGGCGGCTTTCGCGTGTCGGCCCGCAAGGGTCCGGCCAGCGCGTGTGAGGTCGGTCAGATCCTCGTGACCAGCATCCGCTGGGAGGACGGGCCGGACGGTCCGCAGGTGCTGCACTGTGCCGTGCCGTTCACGGCCGACGGGGTGCGGATCGACCCGACATGGGACACCCTCGGCATGCGGGCCACCGGCTCGCACACCGTGGTCCTCGACGACGTCTTCGTGCCCGACGCCGCGGTGTCGCTGGTGCGGCCCGCCGACCAGTGGCCGCCCATCTGGAACAGCGTGCTCGGCGTGGCCCTCCCCCTCATCATGGCCGCCTACCTCGGCATCGCTGATCGCGCCGTCGAGCTGGCCACGGCGGCGGCCGCCGGTCGGTCCGAACCTCACGTCCTCCAGCTCCTGGGCGAGATGATGAACGCCTACACGACGGCGACCGACACCGTGGCGGCCATGTTCGCCGCCAGCGACAACCTGCGCTTCGCCAACACCGACGAGCACTCCGCTCGCACGCTGAGCCGCAAGACGGTGGCGGCCGAGGCCCTCATCGAGACCGTGCGCCTCGCCATCGACGTCGCCGGCGGCTTCGGGTACACCCGCCAGTCCGATCTCGAGCGTCTCTACCGCGACGTCCACGGCTGCCTGTTCCACCCGCTCGGCCGGGCCAAGCAGACGCAGTTCACCGGGCGCGTGGCGCTGGGCCTCAGCCCTGTCTGACCGACGACGTCACGCTCGCTCCGCCGACGGCGATGAGTTTGGGAACCTCACGCCGTCGGAGGATGCGTATCCCGGAGCGAAGGAGCGAGCGATGCGAGTCGTGGTGTACGAGTTCATGAGCCTGGACGGCGTCGTCCAGGCACCCGGCGGGCCGGAGGAGGACACCGACGGCGGGTTCGCGCATGGCGGCTGGTCGATGCCGTACTTCGATCCCGAGGTCATGGGCCCGATCATCGATCACGGCATGGACAACCTGGAGGCGCTCCTCTTCGGCCGCCGTACGTGGCAGGGCATGGCCGCGGCATGGCCCGAGCGCGGCGGCGATCCGTACGCCGATCGGATGAACG
>DASXAI010000530.1:0-2424 GCA_036406775.1 Acidimicrobiales bacterium | reverse complement strand
GTCGTCCCTTGTGTTACCCGCGCTCGGTTTCAGGGTAGCCAGGGGTGCCCATGTCGGGCTCACTCCCGAGGCGCAAATGAGTCGCGAGACCTGTGCCGTCGAGGTCGAAGATCACCCGCTGGCCAGGCCGGAGCATGCGGAAAACGGACCCCGCCAGCGCGTCGGCGGCGAGGTCGTACTCGGACAGGTCGGTGTCGGTGATGACGACACCGTCGCCGGTGCCGGGGTCGTAGGCCTTGATGACCCCTTGCATGACGACTAGCGGCCGGCCTTGACGACCTTGCCGGCCTTGATGCATGACGTGCACACGTACAGGCGGCGCGGCGACCCGTTCACAAGGGCACGCACCCGCTGGATGTTCGGGTTCCAGCGCCGCTTGGTGCGGACGTGCGAGTGGGAGACGGAACGGCCCCACGACGGGTGCTTGCCACAGAGTTCACAGACTGCTGCCACGGGGGAGGCCTCTCACGCGTACGACCGGGTCGGGTTGACCAGCATACAGGGGTGCGAGGCAGCCGTACCAGCCGTTGCGCTCACTACGATCCGGCTCGATGCCCACCATGGAGCGCCTCGGCGTCGGCGCCCTGCGAGACACGATGGTCAGCTTTCGCGACGCCGTGCGAGCCCACGCCCGGGCCATCGACCGGTTGAACGTCTACCCCGTTCCGGACGGCGATACCGGCACCAACATGGCCCGCACCCTCGACGCCGTCGTGGAGGCGTTGGACGGCGCCGACGGCGACATGCACGGGACGTGCCAAGCGATCAGCCGGGGCTCCCTGATGGGCGCCCGCGGCAACTCGGGCGTGATCCTGTCGCAGATCCTTCGGGGGATCGCCGGCGTCCTCGAGGGGGCCGGCGACGCCACCGGCAGCACCCTGGCCGAGGCCTTCCGGGCCGCGGCCACGGCTGCCTACGCCGCCGTCCTGAAGCCGGTGGAGGGCACCATTCTCACGGTGGCGCGCGTCGCCGCCGAGGCGGCCGAGGCCGCCGCCCGCCAGGGTGGATCGGTGCTCGAGGTGCTCGACGCCGCCCGCATCGGCGCGCGCGACGCCCTCGCTCACACGCCCGACCAGTTGACCGTGCTGCGGGAGGCCGGCGTGGTCGATGCCGGCGGCGCCGGCTTCGTGCTGCTGCTCGACGCGGCCCTTCACGTCGTCGACGGTCGGCCGCTGCCCGAGCCCGACGAGGCCCCGGCCGCCGACGCCCCGTCCATCCACGACTTCGCCCACCGCGGTGACGTCAGCGAGCTGCGCTACGAGGTGATGTACTTCCTCGACCTGCCCGACGAGCGGATCGACGCCTTCAAGCACGAGTGGGGCGAGATCGGCGGCTCCATCGTCGTCGTGGGCGGCGACGGCCTGTGGAACTGCCACATCCACACCGACGACATCGGCGCCGCCGTCGAGGTCGCCCTCGATCAGGGGGGCCGGCCCCGCCAGATCCGCGTCACCGACCTCTTCGCCGAGGAGGCGGCGCTGGAGTCGGAGCGGGCCGGGACCGATGGCCTGTCGTCGAGCCCGTTGCCGCTGGTGAGGACGGCGGTGGTGGCGGTGGCGGTGGGGGACGGCCTCGTGACGCTGTTCGGGCGGCTCGGCGTGCAGCGCGTCGTCAGCGGCGGCCAGACGATGAACCCGTCGACCGCGGAGCTCCTGGCGGCTGTCGAAGCAGTCAACGCCGACCAGGTGGTGGTGTTGCCGAACAACCGGAACATCATCCCGGTGGCCGAGCAGGTCCACGCCTTCACGGCGAAGCTCGTGCGGGTCCTGCCGACGCGGTCGATGCCAGAGGCGTTGGCGGCGCTGGTGGTCTACGACCCCGAAGCCGGTGTCGACGCCAACCTGGCCGCCATGACCGCCGCCACCGCCGGCCTCCTCACCGGTGAGATCACCCAAGCGGTCCGCGATGCCCCGAGCCCGGCCGGAGCCGTGCGGGCCGGCGACTGGATCGGTCTGGCCGAGGGGCAGGGCATCGTGGCGGTGGGCCGCGAATTGGCGAGCGCCGTGGCCGGCCTCCTCGAGCGGCTGGTGCCCGACGACGGCGCCCTGCTCACCGTGATCGAGGGCGACGGCGCTGGCTCGGCCAGCACCGAGGCCATCCGGACCTGGGTCGGGCAGCACCGGCCGGAGCTGGAGGTCGAGGTCCACCGGGGCGACCAGCCGCTGTACCCGTACTTGTTCGGGGTGGAATGACGTGCCAGCGCCTGTGATCTGCGTCTCGGGCTACGCCCCACGGCTGACCTGGGCTTATCGTTCCCGTGTGTTCCCATCGCATCCGGCTGGTTCTCGACGAGCTGAGGACTAGCTGAGGACCTCGGACGGCCCGGAGGGGGTCGTCCGGCCCACGAACGAGTGTTGGCTTGACCGGCCTCATATGCTGAACACGAATCTTCCCCGCCTTTCCGGGCTGCCTACGGGTAGGCCC
>DASXAI010000529.1:0-4687 GCA_036406775.1 Acidimicrobiales bacterium | reverse complement strand
GACTGCACCTTGGCCGGCGCTCGGTTGATCTCGTCGGCCAGCACGAAGTTGGTGAACACGGGTCCGAGCTCGACGTCGAACCGCTCCGCCGACGGCCGGTAGATGCGGGTGCCGACGATGTCGGAGGGGATGAGGTCGGGCGTGAACTGGATGCGGGTGAACGAGCCGCCCAGCGTCCGGGCCAGCGAGGCCACGGTGAGGGTCTTGCCGATACCCGGCACGCCTTCGAGGAGGCAGTGGCCGTCGGCGAGCAAAGCGATGAGCACGCGGTCGAGCAGCCGCTGCTGGCCGACGACGGCCCGGCCGAGCTCGACCCGGGTGCGCTGCAGGAGGTCTTGGGCCTCGCCCGGCGTGAGGATGCGGGCGCTCATCAGTTCACCCCGCTCGAGCCGCTGGGGCTGCTCGGCGTGGATCCGCCCGAGCCCGCGGGCGGCAGGACGGTGTCGGGATCGATGCCGAGGCGGCGCAGGATGTCGCGGATGATCTGGTCGAGGCTCTCGCCGTTGAAGCTCGGGAGCTGGCCGAAGTCGGGGAGCTGGCTGCCATCGGGCAGCTGGATGCTCCCATCACCGTTGTCGGGGAGCGAGCTGGAGCCTTGGTCGCCGTTGGACGGCGACTGACTGCCGCCGCCGCTCGACGGCGACTGGCCGCTCGACGGCGTCTGGCCGTTCGGCGTTTGGCCCGTCGACGGCGTCTGACCGCTCGACGGCTGGTTCCCGCTCCGCCGACTGCCGCCGGTGGAGGGCTGCTGCGTCGACGGCAGGGTCGTGCTGGGGCGCCTCGGCGTCGTCGCGGGCGCCGTCGTGCTCGGGGGCACGGCCGTGCTGCCCTCGTCGCGGGTCGCGGCGAACACGCCGATCGACAGGGCGGCGGCGGCACCGATGGCACTGGCCACGACCCACCGGCGGCGGTTGGACCGCGGGGCCGGCGGGGCGGCGGCGACGGTGACCGGCGCCCCCGGCGGTGGCGGCGGGAGCGGGGTGCCGTAGGGCGGCGTCGGCGGCAGGTCGCGCCAGGATCGGTGCGGCGGCCGGGTCGGCTCGGAGGATGTGGGATTGGTGTCGGACACGACGGCGTGAACGACCCGGTTCCGGCCTGGGTTCCCGGCTGGCGGGAATCCTCAGCTGATCCTCAGGCCAATTTGTCGGACCGGTAGGGTCCGGCCATGCCGCTCGATCCTGCCCTGGTCGATCCCTCCCACACCGCCATCGTCATCAACGAGTGCCAGCGGGGAGTCGTGGGCGATCTCGCGACCCTTGGTGCCCTCAAGGAGCAGGTCGGGCCCGTCCTCACGAACCTCCGGCGGCTCGTTGACGCCGGCCGGGGCGCCGGGGTGCAGGTGGTGCACTGCGTGGCCAAGGGCCGCGCCGACGGCAAGGGTGGCAACACCAACACCAGGATGGCGGGCGTGGCCCGGCGCGCCCGGTCCCAGCCGGGCTACGTGCCACCCGATCCCGAAGCCTTCGCCGAGGTCGTACCGGAGATCGGTGTCGATCCCGACGACTTCGTGCTGTCCCGGATCCACGGCATGAGCTGCATGTCCGACACCGGCCTCGACCCGCTGCTGCGCAACCTGGGAGTGAGCACGATCGTCGTGGGCGGCGTGTCGGTGAACGTGGGCGTCACCAATCTCGCCATGGACGCCATGAACCGCAGCTACAACGTCGTGTGCCCGCGCGACGGCGCCGCCGGCGTGCCGGCCGAGTACGCCGAGGCGGTGATGGAGCACACGATGTCGATGATCGCCCGGCTCACGACCGTCGACGAGCTCGTCGGGATCTGGTCGGCGCCGGCGCGCCGGCAGGCGGCTCAGGGGTAGAGGCCGAGGTCCCGCAGTACCTGGGCGTTGGCCTCCACCACCGGCTGGCGCGGGAACCGGTTCAGCTCCTCGGCCCGAGCTACGCCTCCGGCCAGTTCGCTGTTCCAAACGGGGCCGTCGCCGATGTGGGCCAGCCCTTCGGCCGCCACCGCCGCCGGGTCGGCCACCTGCGGGCCGAACTTCATCCCGCGCCGCGCCATGGCCGGCGTGCGCATGCCGCCCACCACGAACTCGACGACGTCGACGCCGTGGGGCTGCAGCTCGTACCAGAGACCTTCGGCGAACACACGGCTGAAGGCCTTCGCCGCGTTGTAGATCGAGCTGTACGGCGCGCCTCCGTAGCCCGACAGCGACCCGACGAGCATGATGCCGCCCCGCTGGCGCTGCTTCATCAGCCCGCCGAAGTGGTGGCAGAGCGCGAGGCGGGCCGTCGTGTTGAGATCGGCCACCACACGGAAGCGCTGGAGGTCACCGTCGACGAAGGGATGGCCGTAGGCGTTGGCGCCGGCATTGACGATGAGCAGGCCGACATCGAGGTCATCGGTGACCGTGCGGACCTGATCGATGGCGTCCGGCGCGACGAGGTCGACGGCGAGCATGCGGACGTCAGCGCCGGCAGAGCGGGCGGCGGCCGCTGTCTCCGCGAGCGGTTCGGCCTTGCGGGCGAGCAACACGAGGCCGAAGCCGTCAGCGGCGAGCATCTCGGCGAAGGAGGCACCGAGCCCTTCAGAGCCGCCGGCGATGACCGCCCACGGCCCGTACCGTTCGAGGTCCACGGGGGAGGCAGGGTAGCCACGAGTCCTGACCGTCGTGGCCAATGATGGTGTCGAGCAGGCTGAGTTGGTCGAGTTGTGGAACGCGGTTGTCAAGGCCGGCGGCGAGGCGGTCCTCGCTGCGCCCAAGACCGGCACGGAGCAGCTCTTCGAACATCTCGACAAAGCCGATACGCGTGAGGCGACGATGGCGACTCGCCGCGAGATCGTCTCGCATTTCGCGTCGTGACGAGCCGCATCCTGTGAATTCGATGTGATCAAACCGCGCCATTTGTCTTGTGGCGCGAGGTCCCATTTGCCGTGGGCACAGATATCGTTCGGCGCCGTGGAGGGCGCGGGAGCGCTCGAGCCGGGGTTTTCCCATGGCGGCGATGGGCTGATGCCCGCCGTGGAAGGCTCGCCCGGGGAAGACCATCGCAGTAGTCGCCGCGGTCGCGGCAGGCGCGCGTGGTCGGGTCCGGCTCGGGGTCAGCACACCGGCGTGCACGAGCGGCGAGGCCCGCCGCCGTGCGCAACTCAGGAGATGAGCGATGAAGCCTTCCATCCGACGCGTGTACTTCGCGTCGATCACTGTGGCCGTCGCCACCGGCTTGGTGGCGTGCGGTAGCGACAACTCCAAGAGCTCGTCGGCGACGAGCAGTAGCGCCACCACATCGGCCGGCGGTGCGACGAGCGCAGGAGCCTCGACGACGGGGTCATCCGCCGGCCTGTCGGTGTCGTCGTTCACGAGCGACTTCTCCGCCATGAGCCAACTGAAGTCCCTGGCCAGCGCGGGCAAAGGCCTCGTCGGCGTGCTCCTCCCGGACACGACGACCTCGACGCGGTACGTCTCGTTCGACGCCCCGTACCTCACCAAGGCGTTCCAGGCGGCCGGCCTCACCCAGTTCAAGGTCGACAACGCCCAGGGCAGCGCGGCCACGATGCAGACGCAGGCCGAGGCCGACATCACGCAGGGCGCCAGTGTGTTGATCGTCGACCCTCTCGACTCGGGTAGCGGCGCCGCCATCGAGGCCAACGCCGAGTCGAAGGGCGTCAAGGTCATCGACTACGACCGCCTCACGCTCGGGGGTCCGAGCGACCGCATCTACGTGAGCTTCGACAACGTCAAGGTCGGCCAGATGATCGGCCAGGGTTTCGTCGACTGCGTGTCGGCGTGGAACGTGCAGACGCCGAACGTTCTGGTGATGGACGGCGATCCCACCGACAACAACGCCACCTTGTTCGCCCAGGGCTACAACGGCGTGCTGGACCCGAAGTTCTCCAGCGGCGCCTACATCAAGGTGGGTGAGCCGGCGGGAACGTGGACGCCGTCGGTGGCACAGACCACCTTCGCCCAGCAGTTCACCGCCCACCCGAACATCAACTCGGCCATCACGCCGAACGACGACAACGCCAACGCCGTCATCGCGTACCTGCAGCAGAAGCAGATCCAGCCCAAGACGTTCCCGACCACCGGCCAGGACGCGTCGACATCGGGCCTGCAGAACATCCTGAAGGGCTACCAGTGCGGTACCGTCTACAAGCCCATCTACCTGGAGGCGCAGGCGGCGGCGGCCGTCGCCCTGTACCTGCGGGCCGGCCAGGCGCCGCCCGACAGCCTCGTCAACGCCACGACGAAGGACACGAAGGCCAACACCGACGTGAAGTCGACGTTCCTGACGCCGACGTGGGTCACGACGCAGAACATGGAGTCGACGGTCGTGAAGGACGGCTTCGTGAAGGTGTCGGACATCTGTGTGAGCGACACCCAGAGCGCGTGCACGGCCGCCGGCATCAGCCAAGGGTGACCGAACGACGATGAGCACAGGGACGCACCTGGCCGGCCCCACCGCCCAACCCGACGGCGACGCCGAGGTCCCGCTGCTCCGCCTCCGAGGCGTGAGCAAGAGCTTCGGCCCCGTCCGAGCCCTGGTGGACGTCGATCTCGACCTACCGGTCGGCCAGGTGACGGCCCTGGCCGGTGACAACGGAGCCGGCAAGTCGGTGCTCATCAAGACCGTCTCGGGTACCCACACGCCCGATCACGGTCAGATCTTCTGGCAGGGCCGCCCCGTCCACATCCGCACACCGGCGGACGCGGCGGCCCTCGGGATCG
>DASXAI010000528.1:0-5364 GCA_036406775.1 Acidimicrobiales bacterium | reverse complement strand
ATGCGCTGTTGACCGGAGTGCCCTCGCGCCGGCGTGACGTCGCCGTGCTGCGAGCGCTCGGGCTCACCCCCCGGCAGGCAGCGGCGTGCGTGGGTTGGCAGGCCGCCGTCATCGGCGCGGTGGCCGTCCTCGTGGGTGTTCCGCTGGGCATGGTGGTCGGACGCCAGATCTGGCGGCTGGTCGCTGACTCGTTGTCGTTCGTGTACGTCGGTCCGACGGCGGGCCTCCTGCTGGTCGTCCTCGTACCGATCGCCCTCGGCGTGCTCGCCCTGCTTGCGCTGTGGCCCGCCCGCCACGCGGCTCGGCTGCATGCGGCCGAGATCCTCCGGGTCGAGTAGGTGAAATAGCCGCGTGGATCCCTTGCGCGCTCGCGAGTGACGTTCGTCCGGCCAAGGCCCGTTGCGGTCCGTCGGCTTTGGCGCGATAACTCCTCCATGGGTGGGCTCCCTGATCAGGTCGAGATCAAGATCAGCTTTGGCTTGGACGAGGTGCCGCGGGCGCTCGCCGCGTTCGAGCTCGACGACGACAGCGCCATGGAAGGTGAGATCTGGTTCTGCGAACTGGTCGAGTCGCCCGGGGCCAAACCAACGTTGCTCGGCCACGATCTCATCGTCCGATTGCGACAACGGCCCGATCACAAGAGCGACAGCACCGTGAAGCGACGCGGCAAGCAAGCACCGACGCTGCCGGCCTGGTGGGAGCCCGACGACGACTGCAAGTACGAAGGCGATTGGGCGGGAACCAGCCACCAACTGTCGGCGTCAGTGTCCAAGAAAGTGGACCACGACATTCTCTCCCGGCTCTCGGACCGACCGCTGTGGGCCATGGCCGACAAGCTGTTCAACGACCATCAGCGGGACTTCGCCCAAGCCGCGATCACGGGCCAGGTCCTCGACCTCGGAAGCGTCCGACCGCTCGGCCCGATTCATGCCCGAACGTGGAAGGCGGAGCGGAGAACCGGCCATGCCGAACCCATCGCCGCTGAGCAATGGTCGGTAGACGACCGCGGGTTCCTCGAACTCTCCGTGCGCGTCGACTACCCCGAGGCACAGGGCGCCCAGGGTCGTTTCACGGAATTCGTCCGCAGCCACCACTTCGATCCAGACGCCCTCCAGAAGACGAAGACGGCCGCCATCCTCAGCTACTTGGCCGGACGGGCCGTCACGCCCGCCCAGTGAGCTAGCGATGCGGGTGCAGGAGTCGCAGGCGAGGACAACATTGCACGACCGGGGACCGCTGCGGCGGGCATGCGGCTGCGCCAGTGGCTGCTCGTGTCGCGCGTCGCGCGTCGGCCCGGGCCGGCGCACTGCACCCTCCAGCGTCAGGGACGTGATCACGTCCCCCGGCCGTCCCCTCGAGGCGCCCACGCGTGCACGGTTCGAGCGCCACTTCGGACAGGACTTCTCGCGTGTTCGCGTGCACACGGACACACCGGCAACATCGTCAGCCCGGGCGCTCGGTGCTCTCGCCTACACCATCGGTTCGCACATCGTCTTCGACGCGGAGGCGTATCGACCGACGGGACATGACGGCGAACGACTGCTGACCCATGAGCTGGCGCACGTGGTCCAGCAATCGGCGGGTGTGCCGTCGGTGGCTGACCCACCGATCGGCGAGCCAGGAGATCAGGCCGAGCAGGAAGCGGCCGCCGTCGCCGCGGGCGCTCCCCCTGCCCTGCTCACCGGTGGGCCTCCGATCGTGCGCCGCCTCGGGGCGAATCCCGGCTGCAACGCGGCAGAGTCGGCCGCGGTTCATCAGGCGATCTTCGATGCGCGCGGCTGGCTCAACAAGGCGATCCCGCAGCTCCAGGCCAAGCCGCTGCCGGCCCCTGTCGTCGGCAGTCTGGGACGCAACTTCGGCCCGACCTATGGCGTCGTCGCGAATGCACAGCTCATCGCCGGCCGGCTGGTCACGGCGCGGAACGAACTAAGCACGATCCCGATCGGCTGCGCCGGTGCGGCCGACGCGACGTGCGCCGCCGGCCACTGCGGATATGCGGCCGCCGCCGGTTCGCACGCCGCCACCATCTGCTCGAACGTGACGCTGGCCGCCGGCGTCGACGCGGTCTTCAGGGCTGGTTGCGTACTCCATGAAAGCCTCCACGCCGCGTTCTCCCGCTTCAACGTCGACGAGTACTCGGGCTGGCATGGTCACTCGACGTCCACCGGCACCTATCCCGGTACCGGGACCGACCCGCTCCTCAATGCCGACTCCTACACCACCCTGGTGATGGATCTTTCCTGAGCCGGTCGGGTTCGCGAGCATCTGCGACCGGTTGGACGGCCCGATGGGCGGGCCTTCACCGCACGGGTGAGTCTTCGCGGCGGTGTTCGGCGGCGAGCGGGGCGAGGCGTTCGCGGTCGATGGCGTCGGCCGGCACGTGCACGGTGCGACAGCGCGTCAGGCTGCGCAGCGTCGACGTCCGGACGCCGTCCTCCAGGACGGCTCGCTCGCCGAGCACGGCGCCGGGGCCGACTTCCGCGACGGTCTGGCCGTCGACCTCGACCGCCACCACGCCGTCGAGGAGCAGGTGCAGCCCGTCGCCGGGGGTGCCTTGGGCGATGATCGTGTCGCCCTCGTCGAAGCGCACGACACGTGGCTTGCGGCCGTAACGCATGATCGCGGTTGACAGCTCTCGTTCAATGGCGCTCTCGACCGCGGTGAGGAGGGCGGGCGAGTCGTGTTCACCCCACGGGGTGCGAACGCCGAAGGCGTTCCCCATCCACTTCTTCGGCTCCGTGAGCCCGCTCTTGGCCACGAGTTCGCCGGCGTCGTCGTACAGCCAGTGCCGCGGGAACGAACTGGCTCCCACCAACTTGCCCTCGTGGCGTCCGTCGACATGGATCGTCAACTCGAGCGTCGTCCAGACGATGGGCGCGTGGTACCGGATGAAAGGCGCGCGCTTCACGGGTCGGGGCAGCGGCCAGCCGGTGCGACCGCCGACCGTCTGGCTGAAGCGGACCCACGTGGCGCCGAACTGCGGCGGACGCTGGATCTCAGGAAGGGCGACCGCCGCCACCGTCACGTCGCCGAGTCCGAGGCTGATCGTGGTCGAGCCGAGGTGTCCTCGGCCCGAATAGCCGGCGTCGACGATCTGTCCGTCGTCGACGACGATCCAGGCCTGCAGCTGGTTCGCGAACCGGCAGAGGCCCGTGGCCACGAGCCGCTCGACGACCTCGTCGGCCGGACGGCCGATCGCCGCGGGCGGCGGCGGATCGAAGCGTCCGATGCGGGTCTTCATCGGGAGATCGAGCAAGCCCGTCGTCGACTCGGACGGGATCCAGGAGAGAGTGGTGACGCTTCGTTCGATTCGCATACGAGGATCGTGCGCCCCACCTGGCCTGTGGCGGAAGCGTGCCTACCAGTGTCTCGACGGTGTGGTTGGCACTACTCGGCGCGCCGCGCCTGGGCCAGGTCACGGTGGGCCGCCCGCCAGGCCACTGGGAGGGTTACGACGTTCACCACCGCGAAGGCGACCACAACGATCGCGAGCAGGGCGAGGAGGGGCACGTTGGCGACGGGTGGGACGCCGAGGTCGGCGGCGAACACGCCCCATCCCCAACGGCCGGCGACTACGCCGAGCGGCACGCCGATCACGAGAGCCGGGACGACCAACGCCGTCGCATACCAGGAGACGGTCGCGCTGAGCTGGCGGCGACGGAAGCCGAGAGCCTGGAGGACGGCGAGCTGGCCCCGCTGTCGACGCACCATCACGACGAGGGCGTGGACGAAGCCGCTCAGCGCCAAGAGGCCCACGATCAACGTCAGCAGAGCCGGCCAGGAGGACACGCGCTGCAAGTTGCGCACCGCACCAGGGACGGTCGGCGCCGTGACCAGCCGCGGGAAGGAGGCGCGCAGGGCCGCCACACCGGCTGTTTCGTCGCCCGGTTGGAACCGCACGGCGTAGTCGGACACGAACGGCGCCGGGTCGATCTCGTCGATGAGCTGGTGATCCACCAGGGCGCCGACGCCGGGCACGGGCTCCCAGTTGTCGTAGACGAGCACCTCGCCCACGACCGTGAGGCGGCGGATGTGCTCCTTGTAGCTCAGCTCGACCGTGTCACCCAGGGAGGCGTGGACGGCAGCGAGCGACTTGGCGCCGAGGGCCACCTCGCCGGCGGACGAGGGCGGGCGGCCGCGGACGACGATGGGCTCGATGCCCTGGCGCAGGCCGGTGACGGGCATGAGGGAGTAGACGTAGAGGGAGTGGTCGCCGATGCTCCCGTCGTCGCCGACGACCCCTGCAACGGCATCGACGCCGTCGAGGGACGCGAGACGATCGGCCACGTACCGGGAACTGCCAGACCCGAGCGCCGACGTGACGACGGCGTGCCACGGGGCGCCGTAACGATCTGGCTCGGCCGTGAGGTGCCTCAGGCTGGCGACCAGCGACGCCGACGCCACGGCGGCGGCGACGGCGACGGCCAGGCCGGCGACGACCGCCGGTGCCTGCCCGCGGCCGCGGGCCGAGCCGGGTGACAGCCACGACAGGCCGGCGGCACTGGCGGCCGTGGGCATCGGCGGCGCCGCCGTCCATCGACGCGCCCACCGATCCGGTGCCCGCCGACGCGATGCCCGCGCCGTCGCTCCGAGCCCGGTGCCGAGAATCAACGCCGCCAGACCGGCCAGCACGGCGGGCGCCAAACCCCAGTTGAGCCCGGGTGACGACCGGCCCAGCATGCTGCGCGCCACGCCGTTGGGCCCGAAGGTCCGCCCGACGGCGCCGACGACGGTGGCGCCGGTGACGGCGATGGCGGCGGTGACGGCCCAACGCGGGATGCACGACCGGACGAACGTTCCCGTCGTCGCGCCCATCGCCCGCAAGGCCTCCGCATCATCGACTTCTCGCCGGGCCTGGCGCGCGACCATCTGTCCGACGAAGACAACCACGGCCAAGGCGACGAGGCCGGCGGCCATCCAGGTCGCCCTGGCCTCGTAGGCGATGGCGTCCTCGAGGCCCGCGAGCTCCCCCTCGACGAGGCTCTCGTCGCTGACGTAGGCGAGTCGGTCCGGTTCCACCCGGCGGGCCACCGCGATCAGATCGGCACCGGGCCGAACGTCGATCGCCACGCCCGTCCGATAGCGGGCGAACGACGTGTAACCGACCCGCTCGACCCATTGAGGACCGAGCGCCACGACCGCCTGGGAGACAGACAGCGCGTTGTTGTTGCCGACGGCGACGGTGAGGTCGGACGCGGTGCGAACGACGCCGACGATCCGCATGGGGACAACGGTTCCCGCCGGCTCGCCGAACGCCGACAGGCCCGAGCGGAACTCGTCCCACGTGATGGTGGCCACGTCGACGACATCGCCCAGGCGCACGCCGTGCTCGGCGAGGAACGACTCGTTCACGACCACTTCGTC
>DASXAI010000527.1:0-2146 GCA_036406775.1 Acidimicrobiales bacterium | reverse complement strand
GTCGCGGCGTGCGCACCGTCCTGCAGAAGCCGCGCTGTGGCAGTGGTACCTCGGTCACGTTCATCGTGACCGTGGCCCATCGCCCAGCGGACGTGGACGCCGCGCTGGCGGCCCTCGGCCACGCCCTGGCAGAAGCGGCGTGACGTGATCATCGACGCCCACTGCCACGCCGGGAAGGGCGACGGCCTGACCGGTCCGTGGGACACCGACGCCCACCTCGGTCGGTACCGGGCCCGGGCCCGAGCCGCCGGCATCGATCGCACGGTGATCTTCGCCGCCTTCAACTCCGACTACCGGCGCGCCAATCGCGACGTGGCGGCCATCGTGCGCGCCGACCCGGCGCGGTTCATCGGCTTCGCCTTCGTCCACCCCGTGCTCGACCGCGGTCGGATGGGCCCGATGGTGCGGGAGGCGGTCGAGGAGCTCGGCCTACGCGGGATCAAGGCGCACCGCCACGACGGCCGGATGACCCGCGAGGTGGCCGACGCGGCGCGGGCCTGGCGGCTGCCCGTGATCTACGACGTCCAGGGCGACGTGGCGTCGGTCGAGCTCCTCGCCCGGGAGTTTCCCGACGTGGCGTGGATCATCCCGCACCTCGGCAGCTTCGCCGACGACTGGCGGGCCCAGGTGCTCTTCGTCGACGTACTGGCGCGACATCCGAACGTCTTCACCGACACGGCCGGCGTGCGTCGCTTCGACACGCTGCTGGAGGCCGTCCACCGGGCCGGCCCCGAGAAGATCATCTTCGGGAGCGACGGGCCATGGCTGCACCCAGGCCTCGAACTGGCCAAGGTGCGGGCCCTCAAGCTCGAACCGAGGGCGGAACAGCTGGTGCTGGGAGGCAACATCACCCGGCTCATCGACCGGGCGCGTCAGGGCGCGAAGGTCGTCCACCGTCCGTCGACGCGCCCTTTGGTCGCGCGGCGCGACCCGTGGCTGCCGCGCGATCGCGTGCGTGCGCGCGCCGGAGATGGAGGGCCCGATCCGTGATCCCCAGCAGCTTGGCCGCCGACGCGACGTGTCCACGCGTGGTGGCCAAGGCCGCCTGAATGGCCGCCTCGCTGGCCGCCTCCTGGATGTCGCGCAGCCCCAGTCCCATGCCGAGGGCGCGCTCGCAGCCGGTCGCCAGTGCCGACGTCCACGAGACGGGCGGGGGACCACGTTCCGGTCGCTCGTCCTCGGGCACGTCGCCCGCCGTGATGGGTCCGGGACCGACGTGGCGGTTGGCTACTCGCACCGCCAACTGGCGGAGGTCGCGCACGTTGCCCGGATAGGCCCGCGACAGGAGTAGTTCGCTCACCACCGGCTCGACGTCGACGTCGCGGTTCATGATCGAGCGCAGGAACCATTGAAAGAGTGGCAGGACGTCGTCGCGGCGCGCCATCAACGGAGGGAGGTGCAGCGTGGACGCGGCGATGCGAAAGTAGAAGTCGCGGCGGAACCGGCCCTCGGCCTCCTCGCGTCGGAGATCGCGATTGGTCGCGCACACGAGACGGAAGGTGGTGCTGCGCCAGGCGTTGCTCCCGACCCGCTTGTACGTACCCTCCTGGACGACGCGCAGCAGTTCGGCCTGGAGCTCCATCGGAAGCTCACCCACCTCGTCCAGGAAGAGCGTGCCGCCGTCGGCGAGGGCGAAGGCGCCCTCTCGTTCGGCGATGGCGCCGGTGAACGCCCCGCGCTCGTGCCCGAAGAACTCACTGCCCGAGAGGCTCCGTACGACGCTGGAACAGTCGACCACGACAAAGGCGCCCTTGTCGTTTCGGTCGTCGAGATCGTGGATCGTGCGCGCCACGAGCTCCTTCCCCGTGCCGCTCTCGCCGGTGATGAGGACGTTGGCGTCGCTGAACCGGGCGACCTCCACCACGTGGCGCAGCGCCGAGCGCCACATCGGGCTGGCACCGACCAGCCGGGCCCGCACCTCCGACGTCTCGACCAAGGCGTCGACGGCCGACCACCGCTCGAGGCGAGCCTTGACGTCGGCGGCACTGGCGGAGCCGCGCCACTGCACGACCTCGCTGGCTCCCCTGGCCAACAGCGCCCACACCGCGTCGGACGAGGACCCCGTGGCCGGGGAGACGATCACGAGCAACCGGCCGCTGCCGGTGGCGAGATGATCGATGACAGACGGCTCTCCCTCGGTGTCGCC
>DASXAI010000526.1:0-5874 GCA_036406775.1 Acidimicrobiales bacterium | reverse complement strand
GGCCTCGTAGAACTCGACGGAGTTCGGCAGGGCGATGGTGACCAGGTCGCCCTGGTGGACCCCGAGGGCCTCGTAGGCCCGGGCCAGGCGGTTGGTGCGCCGGTCGAGCTCGGCCCTGGTGACGGTGCGGTCGTCGCACGTCACCGCCGGGCGGTCCGGGTCGGCCTCGGCGGCGGCGCTGATCATGCGGCTGATCGACAATTCCCCCACGAGCCGACTCTAGGGAACCCACCCATCAACCGCCGATGTGACGGAAATGCACGCTCGGTGGGCAAAAGCGTCACGTCGACGGGCTGGTGGTGACGAGGCGAGGCTCGTAGATGGCGGTGTGGCGGACGGCCATCACCGGCCGGTCGCCCACGACCGAGCACACGTCGAGGTCGACGAACTGGTGACCCTTGCGCTCGAAGCGGTCGACGACCCGCCCGTACGTCGTCACGACGTCGCCGTCGTGCACCAACCCGATCAGACGCGTGGAGCTGGCGACATGGATCCACGGCCCGAGGCGGACGCTGCTCGACAGGACGCTGTTGGCCGCCCTGATCAACGCCCCGGGATGGGCGACGCCGAGACGGTCGTACAGGTCGAGGTCGTCGCCGAGAAGGTCGACGTATTGGGCCCGATCGGCGGCGTCCCAGCGGCGTGACAGCGTGCCGAGCACCGTCCCACGCGCCAGCGTGTCGGCGCCCGCGGGCGGCCGGTCGGCGGGATCGGGCACCGGTGCCGTCACGAGCCCTGCAATGTCGACGTCCGCCGCATCGGCCAGCCCGGCCGTGGCCGTGGCGCACACGACGCCGTCGCGCGCCGTCGCCGTCAGGACGAGGCCGGTGTCGTCGTCGACGCCGCGCACCTCGACGAGGTCGCCGTCGTACACCGGCTTCTCGAAGCGGGCCGTGATGGTGCCGTGCTCGAGCCACTCGACGCCCCAGCGCCGAGCCGGCGCCCACGTCAGATACCCGTACACCGTGACCCCGGGGACGAGCCCGCCGCCGAAGCCGTAGCGGCGAGCCACATCGTCGTCGTGGATCTTGTTCTCGGACGTGGTGGCGTCGTTGCGCGCCGGTACGACGTGGAGGAGCGTCATCCGATGAGGGCGTCGCGCAGGTGCTGCCCGAGCTCCTTGTGCAAATCGGTGGCGGCGTCGACCTGACCCCGCATGCTGAAGAACCCGTGGATCATGTCGTCGTAGTGGAGGCGCGTGACGTGCACCCCGGCGTCGCGCAACACGTTGGTGTACGCGATGCCCTCGTCGCGCAGCGGATCGAACTCCGCCGTCACCACCACCGCTGGCGCCACGCCGCGGTGCGTGGGCGCGAGCAGCGGCGAGACGCGCCAATTGGCGGCGTCGACCACCGATCCGACGCCGTAGAGGTCGTAGAACCAACGCATGTCCTTGCGCGTCAGGAAGTAGCCCGTGGCGTTCTCGTCGATGGACGGGAAGTGGTCGTGGCCGTCGGTGGCCGGGTACACGAGCACCTGCAGCTGCAGCTCGGGCCAGCCGGCGTCGCGGGCCAGGAGGCTGACGACGGCCGCGAGGTTGCCGCCGGCCGAGTCGCCGCCGACGGCGAGCCGCAGCGAGTCGACACCCAGCTCGCCGCTGTGGCCAGCCGCCCATTCGGTGGCGGCCCAGCAGTCGTCGACCGCGGCCGGGAACGGATGCTCGGGCGCCAGTCGGTAGTCGACGCTCAGGATGGCCACCCCGGCCGTGTCGGCGAGGTAACGGCAGGTGCCGTCGGCCGCCTCGAGGCTGCCGATCACCCAGCCGCCGCCGTGGAAGTAGACGAACAGGCCGCTCCCCGCATGCGCCGGTCGGTAGAGCCGCGCCGGGATGTCGCCGGCGGGACCCGAGATCATGAGATCGCGTGTCTCGGCCAGCACCGGCGCGTCCGCCGCCCGCTGGCGGGACAACGCCGCCGTCAACGCCCGCACGTCGTCGACGGCGAGCCCCGACAGCTCTTCGAGGCCAGCCGCCGCCGCGGCGTCGATCACCTGTTGCGCCTGCGGGTGCACGGGCACGGCGCGCTACAGCCTCTCGATGATGGTGCCCGTGCCCAGTCCGCCGCCGCAGCACATCGTCACGAGCCCGTAGCGGGCGCCGGCCCGCTCGAGCTCGTGGAGGGCCTTGGTCATCAACACCACGCCCGTGCCGCCCAGCGGATGGCCGAGGGCGATGGCGCCGCCGTTCGGGTTCACCGTGTCGGGATCGGGGTCGAGCTCCTTCTGCCACGCCAGCACGACCGACGCGAAGGCCTCGTTGATCTCCACGACGCCGATGTCGCCCATGGCCAGTCCACTGCGCTCGAGCAGGCGATGGGTCGCGTCGATGGGACCGGTGAGCATGAAGACCGGATCGACGCCGACAAGGCAGGTGTCGACGATGCGGGCTTTGGGCGTCAGCCCGAGGGCGGCGGCGCGCTCCTCGGTCATGAGCAGCACCGCGGCGGCGCCGTCGGAGATCTGCGAGCTGGAGCCGGCGGTGTGCACGCCGTCCTCGCGGGCGACGGGCTTCAACGTCGCCAATGCCTCCAGCGAGGTCTCGCGCAACCCTTCGTCCCGGCCGACGTGGTGCGTCGTGCCGGTGGGCTTGCCCTCGTCGTCGAGGTCGGGGGCATCGATGTCGACCACCTGGCCGTCGAAACGGCCCTCGACCCACGCCCTGGAGGCGAGTTGCTGGCTGCGCAAGCCGAAGCCGTCGGTGTCGGCGCGGCTGAGGTTCCACTTCGACGCGATCCGCTCGGCTGCCTCGAACTGCGAGGTGAACTCGTAGTGGCCGAAGTACGTCTTCGGAACGGGCACGCCGAGACCGAGCTTCTTCGACGAGTTGGAGCCGATGGGGATGCGGCTCATCACCTCGACACCGCACGCCAGCGCGACGTCGACGACGCCCGAGCCGACGAGCGACGTCGCCAGATTGGTTGCCTGCTGGCTCGAGCCACACTGGGTGTCGACCGTCGTCGCCGCGACCGACTGCGGCAGCCCGGCCGACAGCCACGCCGTGCGGGCCACGTTGAAGCTCTGCTCGCCGACTTGGCTGACACAGCCGCCCACCACTTGCCCGATGGCGGCCGGATCGATCCCCGTGCGCTCGACCACCGCCTTCTGCACCGTGGCCAGCAGGTCGGCCGGATGGACGGTGGACAGGCCGCCGCCCCGGCGTCCGACAGGGGTGCGCAAGGCCTCGACGATCACGACGTTGGTCATGAGGCCAGCGTAGGGCCACCCGGGCGCGGTCACCTCTACGGTGCAGGTGTGAGTCCCGACTTCATCCCCCTGCTCCAGCCACCCGACACGCCCGCCATCAGTGACGCCCTGTGGTTCCACGTGCAGGGGAGCCAGGTGTTCGTCGCCGAGTCGCCCGTGGCCGACGCGCGTGAGCCGATCTTCCTCGGCATGCTCGGCACCACGGCGTGTTGGGGCGTGGAGGTGGAGCCCGGCACCGAGCCGGACGACGGGAGCCTCATGGACCTCCGGGCCCTCTACGGCCGCCTGCCCGAGATCCAGTGGACGGTGGCCGGCCGAGCCGTGCAACTGGTCGACTGGGCCCGTAGCCACCGCTTCTGCGGCCGGTGCGGCACGGCGACGGAGCGGTCGCCCGGCGAGCGGGCGATGCGATGCGCGGGGTGCGGGCTACTCGCCTTTCCCCGTCTCGCTCCCGCCGTCATCACGCTCGTCAGTCGGGGCGATGAAGCACTGCTGGCCCGGGGCGTCACGTTCCCGGTGCCCATGTACTCGTGTATCGCGGGATTCGTGGAGCCGGGCGAAACGCTCGAGGACGCGGTCCGGCGCGAGGTGCGCGAGGAGGTCGGCGTCGAGATCACCAACGTCGCCTACGTCGCCAGCCAGCCGTGGCCCTTCCCGCACTCACTGATGGTCGGGTTCACTGCCGACTGGGCCGCCGGCGACATCGTGATCGACCCGAGCGAGATCCTCGACGCCCAGTGGTTCCGGCCCGACACGATGCCGATGATCCCGCCCGGCATCTCGATCGCGCGCAAGCTGATCGACGGTTGGCTCCACGCCGTCGCCGGGCGCTAGGAGGGTCAGGGTGAGAGGTGCTTCGTGAAGAAGTCGAGGATGAGCTCGGCCCGCTGGATCCGGTGGACCGGCGAGCCCGAGCGCGACAACTCGTGGCCCTCGGCCGGGAACCGGTAGAACTCCACGTCCTTGCCCAACAGACGCAGGGCAACGAACATCTGTTCGCCTTGCTCGATCGGGCACCGGAGGTCGTCTTCGGAGTGGACGATGAGGAGCGGCGTCTCGACGTCCCGCACATACGTGATCGGTGACATGCGACGGTATTCGTCGGGCTCGTCATACCACATACCCCCGAAATCGAACCGAAAGGCGGTGGCGATGTCGGAGGTCCAGTCCTCGCTGGCGAGGTTGTTGACGGCCCGCTCGGAACACGCCGCCTTGAACCGGTTGGTGTGACCCACGATCCAGCTCGTCATGTAGCCGCCGTAGGAGCCGCCGAGCACGCCGAGGCGGTCGGGGTCGATGAACGGGAAGCGCCGGAGGGCTTCGTCGACGACCGCCATCACGTCGTCGTAGTCGACGGTGCCCCAGCCGGTGCCGGGCGCATACGTGTGCTTCGGGCCGGAGATGGCCTGGGCCCACGTTTCCTCGCGCCCGGACGAGCCACGAGGATTCGACAGGAGCACCACGAAGCCGGCCGACGCCTGGAGCTGCGCCTCGTCGAAGAACCGGTTGCCGTACTGCGTGAACGGGCCGCCGTGGACGTTGAGCAGCGCCGGGTAGCGGCGCGACGGGTCGTAGCCCGGCGGCGTGAGCACCCACGCGTCGACCTCGGCGCCGCCGGTCGACGTGGCCGTGAACCGAGCCGCCGGCCGCGGTGAAGCGCGCTCGACGAAGCCATCGGTGACGTACGACAGGCGGCGCTCCTCGCCGTCGCGCACCACGAAAATCTCGCTCGGCCGCTCGACCGTGGAGGCGGCGAAGGCGAGGGTGCCGCCGGCGTAGTGGAAGTGGTTGACGCAACGATCGCCGCCCACGAGGAGCTCCGGTTCGCTGCCGCCGTCGGCCGCGACCCGAAAGAGGTGCACGCTGCCGCGGTCCTCGACGGTGACGAGCAGGGCGCCGTCGTCCCAGATGGGCGGACGGGTGTCGCCATACGGCGCGAAGCCTCGGTCGAGGCTCCTGCCGACCCACCGGTGCTGCCCCGACGCCAGGTCCACGATCCCGAGGCGCGGGTTCTGGGGCATGTTCCGTGACTCGTCGTGGCCGAGCATGGCGAGGGCGCCGCCGAGGGCCGACCACGCCGGATAGCCGTAGCTGCCCGTCTGCTTCGTCAGCGGCACCGGGTCGCCGTCGCCGAGCACGGTGGTGAACAAGTCGACGGCGAGGTCGAGGTCCCACGTGTCGTGCGTCGCGCCGCTGAAGGCCAGGGTGCGGCTGTCGGGACTCCATGCCGGCGCCGTGAACTGGAACTCGCCCGGCGTCAGGTCGACGGGTCCGCCAGAGCCGTCCGACCGGATCACGAACACGTGGTTGGGCCGATCGAAGGTCCATCCCTCGTTGTCGAGTCGGGAGAAGAAGCGCGTGATGCGGCGAGGCGGTCGCTTCTTGGGATCGTCCACGTCGTAGTCGGCGTCGCGCACGCGGCTCGTGAACGCGAGGTGGCGGCCGTCGGGCGACCAACTGAGGTGGCTGACCGCCTCCGAGAACGTCGCCAGCGTGACCGTTTCGCCGCCGCTGCCGACGGGCGCCACGTGGAGCGTGACCTTCTTGGTGTCGTCGCTGCCGCGCTGCGACGTGAAGGCCAGTCGCCGGCCGTCCGGCGACCACGCCGGGTTGCCGTCGGCGTGCTCACCACTGGTGAACGGCTCGGCCGGCCGGGAACCGTCGGCCGGGCAG
>DASXAI010000525.1:0-5501 GCA_036406775.1 Acidimicrobiales bacterium | reverse complement strand
GGCCGCCCACGGTCGTGTTGATGGCGGGGCTGCAGGGCTCGGGCAAGACGACGAACTCGGCCAAGTTGGCCCGGTGGTTAAAGCAGCAGGGCCGCAATCCGCTCCTCGTGGGCGCCGACCTCCAGCGGCCGGCGGCGGTCGAGCAGTTGCGGACCTTGGGCCGCCAGATCGACGTGCCGGTGTTCTCGGAGCCGGGCGATCCCGTCGACACGGCTGGGCGTGGCATCGACGAGGCCCGCCGGCTCGGCCGCGACGTCGTCATCGTCGACACCGCCGGCCGCCTCGCCATCGACGCCGAGATGATGGATCAGGTGCGGCGCATCGCCGACCGCACCGAGCCCAACTACACGTTCCTCGTCGTCGACGCCATGACCGGTCAGGATGCCGTCGCCACCGCCGACGCCTTCCACCAGACCCTCGAACTCGATGGCGTCATCCTGTCGAAGCTCGACGGCGACGCGCGCGGCGGCGCCGCTCTCTCCGTCAAGGACGTCACCGGTCGGCCCATCGCCTTCGCGTCAACGGGCGAGAAGCTCGACGCCTTCGAGCAGTTCCATCCCGACCGCATGGCGAGCCGCATCCTCGGCATGGGCGACGTCCTCACGCTCATCGAGAAGGCCGAGCGCGTCTACGAGAAGGATCAGGCCGAGGAGGCCGCCGCCCGCCTCATGGAGGGTGAGTTCACCCTCGACGACTTCCTCGATCAGATGCAGCAGATCAAGAAGATGGGTCCGCTGTCGAGCATCGTCGGGATGCTTCCCGGCATGCCCAAGGAGCTCAAGGGCGTGCAGATCGAGGACGATCAGATCAAACCGGTCGAAGCCATCATCCACTCGATGACGCTCGAGGAGCGGCGCCATCCGGAGATCATCAACGGCAGCCGCCGGCTGCGCATCGCTACCGGCAGCGGCACGAGCACCGGCGAGGTCAACCGCCTCGTCAAACAGTTCCAGGAGATGCAGAAGCTGATGAAGCGGATGGGTGGCCTGGGCACCAAGAAGATGAAGAAGAAGGGCAAGGGCCGGCCGATGGTGCCGCAACTGCCCCCCGGATTCCCCGGCCTCAACTAGGAGACAGCGAACACATGGCAGTGAAGCTCCGCCTCATGCGCGTGGGCAAGACCAAGCAGCCGTCGTACCGCGTCGTCGCGGCCGACAGCCGCTCGCCGCGCGACGGTCGCTTCATCGAGATCGTCGGTCAGTACAACCCGCGTAGCGAACCGTCAACCGTCACCATCGACAACGACAAGGCCCTGAAGTGGCTGCGCCAGGGCGCACAGCCCACCGAACGGGTACAGAAGCTGCTGGAGATCTCCGGCGCCTGGTCGGAGTTCAAGGGCGCGTGACTGACGCCGCCGACACCGCCAACCTGATCCCGGCGCCCACGGCTACGGCCGTGCTCGACCACGTCGTGCGCAGCCTCGTCGACGACCCCGAGTCGGTCTCGATCGAAGCGGTCGAGGGCCGGCGCGGGATCACACTCGAGGTGCGAGTGGCGCCCGGCGACATGGGCCGCCTCATCGGCAAGCGCGGCCGCACCGCCCAGAGCATCCGCACCGTCGTGCGGGCGGCGGCGACGCGTGACGGCGTCTCCGTCGACGTCGACTTCGTCGACTAGCGAGGGTGCTGCTCGAGGTCGGCCGCGTCGTGCGGGCCCACGGGCTGCGCGGCGAGCTGGTGGTCGACCTCGTCACCGATCGGACCGAGCGCGTGGCGCCGGGCTCGCAGCTCGAAACCGACAGCCGGTTGCTCACCGTGAACGCGTCGCGGCCGCACCAGGGCCGCTACCTCGTCACGTTCGACGGCGTCACCGACCGGGCCGGCGCCGACGCGCTGGTCGGCTCGACGCTGCGGGCCGACGCCGTCGACGACCCCGACGCCGTATGGGTGCACGACCTCATCGGCTCCGTCGTTCGCGAGGCCGACGGCACCGAGCGGGGCCGGGTGGTCAGCGTGCTCGCCAACCCGGCCCACGACCAACTGGTGCTCGACACTGGTGCCCTCGTGCCGTCGGTGTTCGTTGTCTCGTGCGTCGACGGTGTCACCGTCATCGATCCGCCCGACGGGCTGTTCGAGTAGCCGGTGCTGTTCGAGGCCAAGTACCTCGAGCCGATCTCGTCGGGTGCGGTCGACCTCACGTTCCGGCGGTGGAAGCGGAGCCAGGCCGTCGTGGGCCACCGCTACCGGACGGCGGCGGGCCGGCTCGAGGTCGACGCCATCGACGTCGTGGCGCCTGAGGACATCACCGACGACGAGGCCCGCCGGGCCGGGCAGTCCTCGGCGGCGGCGTTGGTCGCAGCGCTGCGAGGGCCGGCAGACCTACCGGTGTTCCGGGTCCGGTTCCACGCCGTCACCGATGCCGACGAGCGGGACGTCCTGGCCGCCGAGGGCGCGCTGTCGTCGACCGACGTGGCCGAGATCGATCGTCGCCTCGATCGCCTCGATCGGGCCAGTCCGTGGGGTCCGTGGACTCGGCCGACCCTGCACGCCATCGCCGACCACCCGGGACTTCGGGCACCCGACTTGGCGGCGTCCTTCGGGCGGGAGACGGCGCCCTTCAAACTCGACGTCCGCAAGCTGAAGGCGCTCGGCCTCACCATCAGCCTGCGGATCGGCTACCGCCTGTCGCCCCGAGGCGAGTCGTACCTCAAGCGCCGCTGACTCTTCGTCGCCATCCTCCGCTGCGCTTCGGCTGGCTCCATATCTGCGTCGCAGGCGCCGCTGCGCTTCGCCGGCTCCTCGTCTCGCTCTGCTCGACAATCGGTGCTTCTGTGGCCCGGCGGCGCACGGCGAAGCCGGACGCCGCCGCTACAGGCGTTGTTCGCCGTTCTCGGCCCGCTGACTACCGTGCGGCGTGTGCGGATCGACGTCTTCACGATCTTCCCCGAGCTCGTCGACCGCTTCGCCGCCGAGAGCCTTCTCGGGCGGGCCCGGGCGTCCGGGCGCCTCGACCTGTGTACCCACGACCTGCGTGAGCACACGACCGACGTTCACCGCACCGTCGACGACGCCCCGTTCGGCGGCGGCGCCGGGATGGTGCTGCGGCCCGAGCCGATCTTCGCCTCGGTGGAGGCGGTCGACCCGCCCCGCCCGCTCTACCTCCTGGGCCCGGGTGGCCGGCGCTTCGACCAGGCGCTGGCGCGGGAGTTGGCGGCGTTGCGCGGCTTCAGCCTGCTGTGCGCCCGGTACGAGGGCGTCGACCAACGGGTTCGGGATCACCTCGTCGACGGCGAACTGTCGATCGGCGACTACGTGCTGGCGGGCGGCGAGGTAGCGGCCTGCGTGGTGGTCGAGGCGGTCACGCGGCTGGTGCCGGGTGTGATGGGCAACGACGCCTCCGCCGCGGAGGAGTCGTTCGGCGTCGACGGCCTCCTGGAGGCGCCGCACTGGACCCGGCCGGCCACGTTCCGGGGGTGGTACGTGCCCGAGGTGCTGCGGTCGGGCGACCACGCGCGGGTCGCGAGGTGGCGGCGCGCGCAGGCGTTGCACCGCATGGTGCGGGAGCGTCCCGACCTGGTGGCGGCCCGTGGCGGCCTCACCGCGGAGGAGGTCGCGCTCTTGGAAACGGTCCCTGAGGTCGCCTATCCTGTCTCGTCCCCCAACGCCGCCCAGGAGCACCGCGCGCCATGAAGCCCACCGACATCGTCGACGAGGCCAGCCTGCGTACCGACATCCCCGACTTCGGTCCTGGCGACCTGCTCAAGGTGCACGTCCGGGTGGTCGAGGGCAACCGCGAACGGGTGCAGATCTTCCAGGGCCACTGCATCGGGCGCCAGGGGTCCGGCCTGCAGGAGACCTTCACTGTCCGCAAGGTGAGCTTCCAGGTCGGCGTGGAGCGGACGTTTCCGGTCCACTCGCCGATCATCGCCAGGATCGAGGTCGTGACCAGGGGCGACGTCCGTCGGGCCAAGCTGTACTACCTGCGCGGCCGCACCGGCAAGCGGGCCAAGATCAAGGAGAAGCGCGACCGCTGATCGGCGTCGCCGCAGGTCATCGCCCTGAAGGGCGGATCTGGTTGGCCAGGGCATAGGGTCGATCCGTGAGCACCGAGGACCTCGAGAACTTCGAGGCCGACCGTGAGCTGCAGTTGGCGCAGGAGTACCAGGACGTTGCCGGCATGTTCCGGTACGCGGTGGAGACCGAGCGCCGCTTCTACCTGGCCAACGACGTGAAGATGAACGTGGCCGGCGACGGCACGCGTCCCATCGTCGAGGTGGAGCTCACCGACGCCTGGGTGTGGGACATGTACCGCCGCAGCCGCTTCGTCCCCCACGTGCGGGTCGTGACGTTCAAGGACGTCAACGTGGAGGAGCTCCCCGGCCGCGAGCTGTGACGCGGCGCCCGTTGTTTCGCGCTCGTTGAACGTCGTGGGACGACGTCAAACGGGCGTGAAACCGAGGGGGGTTCCGTTTCCCTGATCGCCTGGCACACGCTCCGGCGTGGTCGACGATCGGCACCTGCTGGGTGCGCACGGCGAGGCGTTGGCGGCGCAGTGGTACGAGCGGCGCGGCTTCGTCGTTCTGGCCCGCAACTGGCGTTGCTCGTTCGGCGAGCTCGACCTCGTTGTCAGCCGGCCCGGGCTCGTCGTGTTCTGTGAGGTGAAGACCCGGAGCTCGACGGCCTACGGCGGCGCCGTCGCCGCCGTGAGCCTGAGCAAGCAGCGCCGGGTCCGGCGCCTCGCCGCTGCCTGGCTCGCTTCGCATCCGGGCCGGGCCGAGGTGCGCTTCGACGTCGCTGCCGTCGACGATGGCGTCGTTGGGGTCGTCGAGGGTGCATTCTGAGTCTTCGTCGCCGTGCTCCGCTTCGCTTCGCCCGGCTCCATATCTGCGTCGCCGGCGCCGCTGCGCTTCGCCGGCTTCTCGTCTCGCTCCGCTCGACAATCGGTGCTCGAACGGCCCGGCGGCGCAGGCAAAGCCGGACGCCGCCGGGTCAGCGGCGGCGGTCGCGGAACTCCCAGCAGCCGTAGTGCCAGTGGCGGCGGTCCTCGGGCGCGGCGAGGGGTACGACGACGTAGTGGCCGGCGCCCGGGACCACGTCACCGTGGCAGCCCGGGCACCGGTAGCGCTTGACCGCCTGGTACGGCTGGACGCGGCGCACCTCGAAGGCGCCGAGGACGTTGTCCCACCCGCGAGCTTCGGTCACGCCAGGAGTGCCCAGAGCACCAGCGCCACCGCGACAGCCACGCCGGCGACCACGAAGAGGTAGTCGGAGCGACGCCGCCGCACCTTGCGGTAAGGGTTGAAGCCCACCCGGACAGTATCGTCCGGCTCATGGAGACGATCGACGTCAGCCGCGCCGACGGGGGCATCGTCACGATCACCCTCAACCGACCGGAGAAGAAGAACGCCATCAACGCGCCGATGTGGAACGAGCTGTTGACCACGTTCCGCGAGATCGGCGCCAATCCGGGCGTCGATCGGGTCGTGATCCTCACCGGCGCGGGTGGCGCCTTCTGCTCGGGCGCCGACCTCTCGAGCGGCCTGAGCGTGTCCGACCGCCAGC
>DASXAI010000524.1:0-5892 GCA_036406775.1 Acidimicrobiales bacterium | reverse complement strand
CGAGCACCGACACACCGGCGAGATCGCGACAACGGGCCAGCCGTCGAACCTGCGGCACGACGCCCGCGACGGCGAGCAGTGTCGCCGACCACGCCAGCAATTCGCCCACAACCACAAGAGGGGTACGGGCACCGCCGCGATGGCGGTTCGCGTGCGATTTGGGTCACGCCGCCACCGTGTCATCTGGCGTAGAGCAGAGCGACACGCCGGCTCATCGTTCGGCATCGGCATCCATGCCTGCCGACCGAGCCCAAGGAGTCGCCATGTCCACGACCACTGTTCCCGCCCCGACCCGAACCAGCGATCGTCGTCGCGGCCTCGTCGCCTTCCTGCCGCTCGCCGTCGTCGCGGCCGCCGGCCTGGTCCTCACCATCGTGCACGACGACGGCCGGCCCGCCACGCGCACACGCGCCGAGGTCGTGGCATCGCTCGACCCCGCGGCGCGCGCCTACGTTCTCGGCGTCGTGAACATGCCGCCCGCCCAGCTCGCCGCCGGCTTCGGCAACGTGGCGTACACCGGACCCGCGGCCGAAAGTCCGCCTCTCCACGCCGGCCGCGTGTAGCGCCGCGTTCGATCCCGGGCCGCCGAGCCCGCCCGCTACGGTCGGTCGCGCCTCACTGTGATCGACCGGCCGAAAGGGCACCACCGATGTCGGAGCAAGGGTTCGACTGGTCCGGTGGCGATCAGGACGGAGCGGCGTGGCAGCAAGCGGTGACCGAGTGGTGGTCACCGAGCAGCGAGCCGATCGTGCTCCGTCCGACGTTCACTGGCTACCCCTTCACGCTCGGCGTGGCCTCGGGCTCGCCCGGGCCCACCAGCGTGGTGCTGTGGACGAGGCTGGCGCCCGACCCGCTGCACGGCGGCGGCATGGACGAGGTGACCGTGCCGGTGTGCTGGGAGGTGGCCGACGACGAGGCGTTCCGCCGCGTCGCGCGCCGGGGCACGGCGACGGCACTGCCGGGCCGCGGCCACGCCGTGCACGTGGAGGTCACCGGCCTGCGCGCCAACCGTTGGTACTGGTACCGGTTCCTCGTCGGCGACGACGAGAGTCCGCACGGCCGCACGCGCACGGCGCCGGCTGCGACCGCCGCGGTGCCGCGCCTGCGCTTCGGCTTCGGCTCCTGCCAGCAGTACGAACAGGGCTACTACGCCGCCCATCGCCACTTGGCCGACGAAGACCTCGACGTCATGATCTTCCTCGGCGACTACATCTACGAATCGAGCTGGGGTCGCGACTTCGTGCGCCGGCACCCGGCGGGCGAGGCGCGGACGTTGGACGAGTACCGCGATCGCCATGCCCAGTACAAGACCGACCCCGACCTGCAGACCGTGCACCGCAACGTGCCCTGGCTCGTCACGTGGGACGACCACGAGGTCGACAACGACTATGCCGACAACCGGTCGGAGGACCTCGATCCGCAGTTCCTGACCCGCCGGGCCGCCGGCTACCAGGCATTCTTCGAGCACATGCCGCTGCGGGCCGTCGCGCGGCCCAAAGGCCCTGACATGGCGCTCTACGCGCACTACGACTGGGGCCGCCTGGCGCGAATCCACCTCCTCGACGAGCGCCAGTACCGCTCATGGCAGGTGTGCCCCCGTCCCGGTCGGGGCGGCGCGAACATCGTCGATTCGAGTTGTGACGAGCTGTTCGACCCGGATCGCACGATGCTCGGGCGCCAACAGGAGTCGTGGCTGGAGGCGGGACTGGTGGAGACCAAGGACCGATGGAACATCATCGGCTCGTCGGTCCTGATGGCTCGGGCCGACCCCAAGAAGGGCAATGTCAGCCAGTACTGGACCGACGCGTGGGACGGGTACGGCCCGGCCCGCCAGCGTCTCCTCCAGCGTGTCGCCGACGCGGCCATCAACAGCTGCGTCGTGATCAGCGGCGACGCCCACTCCGCTTATGCCGCCGATCTCAAGGTCGACTTCACCGAGGGCGCACCCATCGTGGCGTCGGAGTTCTGCGCGACGTCGATCACGTCGCAAGGACGCTCAGCGGCCGAGACGCAGACGCTCCTCGACGAGAACGCCCACCTGCACTACGCCGACAGCTCGAAGCGGGGCTACGGCGTGATCGACCTCACGCCCGCCCGCGCCACGATGCGCTTCCGAGTGCTCGGCAACGAGAAGGTGCGCAGCACCGGCGTGTCCACCGAGCGGACCTTCTTCGTCCGCGCCGGCCAGCCGGGCGTGCACGAGGCATCGTGACGACGGGTCAGGCGTTGACGGGTTCCGTGCCGTCGAACGCCCACACCTCGGGCCGGCACACGAAGCGGACCGGCTTGTAGGTCACGTCCGCGACAGCCGACGAAGCCGACACCGGGTTGGTGAGCCGAAGCCGCGGTTCACCCCACATCGCTGCGTCAAAGGCGCGCACGTACGGTCGACCTCGTTCGGCCCGGGCGAAGGCGAAGTCGCGCTCCACCTGGAGCAGCCGGAAGCCCCGGTCGAGGCGAGCAGGGTGCATCGTGGCCGTGTACTGCACGTCCGACGGCGACAGCGGGACGGGCCACACGTGACCGATCGAGAGGACCTCGACGCCATCGGCCACGACGACGCCCGACGCCCCGTCGTAGCGGCGCGACAGCGTGACCTCGGCGGCCGCGAGCCGGTAGCCCCACCCGGCGGTGAGGACAGCCGCAACCTCGGCGTTGTCGACAAAGGCGCCGATCAGGAAACCCCTGGTACGGAGCCCGCTGCGGCACAACAGGCGCGTCTCGGCCAACGTGAACGGCCCGTAGGCCGACTCGGTGGCGCGCAGGAACGAGAACGTGACGACGGGTGGATTCACCGGATGGAGCGCCGGGGGCAAGAGGGCGTCGCGGTGCGCCGCCGCGACCTCGCAGGCCACCTGCAGCACGTCGGCGCGTGGGATCGTGAGCGGCTCGGATGCCAGTGCCGTGGCGGCCGGTGCGTCGGCGGCCATCGCCTCGATGTCAGCGGTGCCCTGGAGCATCAGCGCCGTCCTGACGCGAACGCCGGCATGACCTCGGTGGCGAACAGGCGCAGCGACGCCAGCACGCTCTCGTGCGGGACCACCTCGGCCGTGTTGACGATGAAGTTGATGCCGTCGACGCCGATCTCCTCCCACACCTTGATGGCGCGGGTGATGCGGTCCGGATCGCCGATGGCGATGCCGTCGGGCACGGGCCGACGCTCCTGCGGGTTCTCGCTCGAACGACCGCCGCCGCCCGGGGCCAGGTTGGCGAGGGACTGGTAGGCCGCCGTGGGATACACCTCCCGCGTCCACAAGAGATGGCCGTTCAGCAGCACGAAGTTCTGCAGCAGTCGGCCGCCGACGGAGGTCGCGACGGTGTCGTCCTCATGGCAGTGGAGGTAGTTCAGCGTCGTGATCTGGTTGTTCACGATGGAGCTGACCGGATTGCACAGCTCGATGCGCTTGCGGTAGTCGAGCGTGCGGCGCTCCTGCTCGTGGAAGCTCGCCGCCGCCACGCCGAGGCAACCGATGCCCCGATCGGCGGCGTCGAGCTCGGTGCCGGGCGTCGTGACCGTCACCCACATGGGCGGGTGCGGCTCCTGGACCGGCTTGGGGATGACCGGCCGCTCGGGCATCGACACGGTGGCGCCGTGGTGCTCGACGCGCTCCTCGGTCCACAGCCGGGGGAGGAGATGGACGTACTCGTCCCACGAGATCTTCGTGGTGTCGGGATCGACGTTGAAGCCGCCGAGCTCGGTCCACGTCGACGCCCGCGCCGTCCCGAACTCGAGCCGGCCTCCCGACAAGATGTCGAGGGCGGCCGCCCGTTCGGCCACGCGGATGGGATGGTTCATCTGCGGCACGCAGACGACGGCGCCGTGGCCGATACGGATCCGTTCGGTCTGCATCGCCACCGCCGTCAGGAACAGCTCCGGCGCCGAGCAGTGCGAGTACTCCTCGAGGAAGTGGTGTTCCACGGCCCACACCCAGTCGAACCCGAGCTCATCGGCGAGCCGCGCCTGCTCGAGGGCGTTGCGGTAGACGAGCTGTTCGTGTTGACGTGTGAGCGGTCGGGGAACGGACAGCTCGAAGAAGATGCCGAATTTCATGCGGTGGCCCTCGAGGTGGGGACGATGGCGGGCGTGGGAGCGGTCGTGGTGGCCAAGGCGGCGGCGACTCGTTCGCCCAGGACTTCCGGTGGCGTGTGCTCGTCGTGTTCGATCGTCGCGGCGCGCCGCCAGCTCTCGAGGACGTGCACGACACCGCCGCCGGCCTCGAAGACGCGGCCGGATACGCCCGCCGACGCCGGTCCGCACAGCCACACCACGAGCGGCGAGATCAGGCCGGGCGCCATACCGGGCTGCTCGCCGGCCCACGCCGTCAGTCGTGTCGCTGCCTCTGGTGCGACGGCGTTGACGCGCACGCCGTAGCGCTCGAGCTCGGCGGCGGCCGTGGTCGTGAAGCCGATGACTCCGGCCTTGGCCGCGCTGTAGGCCGGTTCGCCGGCGAAGCCCACGAGCCCGGCCGACGACGTGGTGTTGACGACACACGCGTCCGGCATCCGGCCCGCCTTCGCCTCGGCGCGCCAGTAGACGGCGGCGGCCTGGGTGACGGCCAGCGTGCCGACGAGGTGCACCTCGAACACGGCCCGCCAGTCGTCGGGCGTCGTCCGCAACAAGAGGCCGCTGCGCAGAATGCCGGCGTTGTTGACGACGGCGTCGACGCGGCCGTAGGCGTCGAGCGCCGTCCCGACGATGCCATCAGCACCCGTGACGACGTCGTCGTAGGAGGTGACGGCTTCGCCACCGGCGCCCCGAATCTCGGCAACGACCTCGTCGGCCGGAGATGACGACGGCGTCCTGCCGTCGGCCGCCACGCCCAGATCGTTCACCACGACGTACGCGCCCTGGGCCGCCAGCGCCCGCGCGTGGGCCCGACCGATGCCGCGGCCGGCACCCGTGACGATGACGACCCGTCCCGAGAGCACGACCCGCGAGTGTGGCACGCGCTGCGGCGCGGTACATACTGCGGATCAGTCGCCCGTCGAGAAGGGGTAGTACCGTTCGGCCATGGCGCCTCGCGGCACGCGACCGTCACGCCGCCGGCTGTCCTTCTTCAGCGCATCGGGCGCCCCGTCGCTGAAGGAGAGCGAGATGATGGACGCGCAGGGTTTCGCCCCGCCCGGCGTCGTGGGCGCCGACGACCGCGAGATCCTGCGGTCGGGCGAGACCTTGCGCGTCCTGTTCCGGCACGCGGGCGAGGCCGGCTTCAGCCTCGTGCGCGTGGCGTTCGGGCCCAACTACCTGCTGCCGCGCCACAGCCACAGCGCCGACTGCCTCTACTACGTCCTCGCCGGCGAGGTGCGGCTCGGCAACCGAGTCGTGGGCGCGGGTGACGGCTTCTTCGTCCCGAGGGACCACCCGTACGCCTACCAGGCCGGTCCCGAAGGCGTCGAGCTGCTCGAGTTCCGCGACGCCACCTCGTTCGACTTCGTCGTCCACGAGGACAACCCGGACCGGTGGCGGGCGATCGTGGAGACGGCCCGGCAGAACGAGGCCGCCTGGACGGCCAGCGACCGCGGCTGACGGGCGCGTGGCTCGTTCCTCGGTCTCAAATCTCCGGATTATCATCATCAACCGGGGACGAGCTCGAGGGGAGACGCCATGACGCGCTTCGAGGGCCGGGTGCTGTTCGCCACCGGGGGAGGCTCCGGCATCGCCGCCGCGACAGCTCGCCGGTTCACCGCCGAAGGCGGTCGCGTCGCCGTCGTCGACCTCGACGGCGGCCGGGCCAAGGAGGTGGCATCGGAGCTCTCAGGTGCGGTCGGCCTGGCGTGCGACGTCGCCGACGAGACGTCGGTGGCCGATGCCATCGGGTCGGCACGCGAGCAGCTGGGGTCCATCGACTGCGTGCTGAACGCGGCGGGGCACGCCGAGTTCGGGCCGATCGT
>DASXAI010000523.1:0-11346 GCA_036406775.1 Acidimicrobiales bacterium | reverse complement strand
TGACGACCCACGTGGGAAGCCTCCCGCGTCCCGTTGCGCTGCTTGACCTCATGCGGGAGAAGGAGAACGGCCGGCCCTACGACGAGGAGCGCTACGCCACCGAGATCGCTGCCGCCGTGGCCGACCGTGTGGGCCGGCAAGTCGAATGTGGTATCGACGTCGTGACCGACGGAGAGATGAGCAAGGTGATGTTCCTCGACTACGTCAAGGACCGCCTGGCCGGTTTCGAGACGGTCGACGAGCCGAAGGGTCAGCCCGCCAGTTGGCAGGCCGAGATCGCGATGTTCCCCGAGTACTACGCCGACTACATGCGGAAGTACTCGGCCACGGTGGCACCGCGCCGCACGATCGTGGCGACGGGCCCCGTCTCGTACATGGGCGACGAGTTGCTCGCCATCGACGTCGCCAACCTGAAGGCGGCGGTGGACGGCCTCGAGGTCACCGAAGTGTTCATGCCATCGGCGGGGCCGTCGGGTTTCGGGGCCAACCGCTACTACGCGAGCCGCGACGAGTACGTCGAGGCTGTCGCTGAGGCCATGCGCCAGGAGTACCTCGGCATCGTCGCCGCTGGCTTCCTCGTCCAAATCGACGACCCCTGGCTGATCTCGATGCTCACCGATCCCACCGAGCCCGTCGAGGCCCGAGAGAAGGCAGTCGCTCGGCACGTGGAGATCCTCAATCAGGCGCTGCGCGGCATCCCGCCGGAGAAGATCCGCCACCACACGTGCTACGGGCTGAACCACGGCCCGCGTCTGACAGACATCACGCTCGGCGAAGCGCTGAAGTTCGCCTTTCAGATCAATGCCGGTGGCTACTCGTTCGAGGTGATGAACCCGCGGCACATGCACGAGTGGCGCCACGTTGAGCGCGTCGGTGTACCCGACGGCAAGGTCATCATCCCCGGTCTCATCGGGCACGCCACCAACTACGTCGAGCACCCGGAGCTCGTCGCCGAGTACATCTGCAACTACGCCGGGATCGTCGGTCGGGAGAACGTCATCGCCGGCGCCGACTGCGGCTTCTCGTCGCGCGCCAGCTACGAGCCCGAGGTGCACCCCACCGTCGTCTGGCCCAAGTTCCGGGCTCTCGCCGAAGGAGCGCGCTTGGCCTCCGCCCGACTCTGGAAGCAGCCGGCCATTCGGTGACGCGTCGCGAGGACGGCCCGCTGCTTCGAGGTGAAGGTACGTTCATCGATGGCCTTCGACCGCCGGAGCTCGACGGGGCGCTTCACGCCGTGTTCGTCAGGTCGATCGAACCCCACGGCCGGCTCGTCTCCGTCGATCCGAGCGCGGCGCATGCCCTCCCGGGCGTTCGTGCCGTGCTGACCGGGGCCGACCTCACCGACGTCTGGGTGCTGCCGCCCCGGCTGCCCGCCGGCAACGCCGCCATGGTCCGGCCGATGCTGGCCCAGGGGGTGGTGCGGTTCGTCGGCGAGCCCGTTGCCATCGTGCTGGCCGACACGAGAACGGAGGCCGTCGACGGCGCCGAGGCCGTGGTCGTGCAGATCGACCCCGTGCCGGCAGTTGTCGACCTCGACGACGCACTACGCGGCGATGTCGTGCTCCATGCGGCGGCCGGCACCAACGTCGCCTTCGAGTGGTCCCTGCCGGCCTTCGAGGAGGACCCCTTTGCGGCGTGCGAGGTCGTCGATACGTTCGTCCTTCGCCATCCACGCCTGCACGCCGGGGCGTTGGAGCCACGCGCCACCGCCGTCGTGTGGGGGCCGGACGGCCGTTGCACCGCGTGGATCAGCTCGCAGCGCCCGGCGGCGGCGAAGCACCTCATCGAGAGCGCCCTTGGCCTCGCTCCCGGTTCGGTCCGTGTGGTCGCGCCCGATGTGGGCGGAGGGTTCGGCTCCAAGGGCGGCTACGGCTGCCAGCCCGAGGACGTGGTCCTCGTGTGGGCGGCGCGCCGGCTGGGTCGGCCCGTCCGGTGGGTGGAGACGCGGTCCGAGATGATGCTGGCGATGGGGCACGGGCGCGGCTCCATCCATCAGGTGCGGATCGGCGGCACCGGTGACGGCCGCGTGCTGGCCTATGAAGTGGAGGCGCTCCAGGACAGCGGGGCCTACCCCGCCATGGGCACGTTCGTCTCGACCAACCTGCGCAACTCCGGCACGGGCGCCTACGCCATTCCGCGGGCGCGGGTGAGCGGCCGCTCGGTCGTCACGAACACGTCGTCCACCATGGCCCTGCGGGGGGCCGGTCGGCCCGAGGCCGCGTGCGACATCGAACGGGCGATGGATCGCTACGCCGGGCTGATCGGATGCGACCCGGTGGAAGTGCGCCGCCGCAATCTCGTCGCCCCCGACGCGTTCCCGTACCTGACCGCCGTCGGCTCGACGTATGACAGCGGACGGTACGCCGAGGCGCTCGACTTGTGCGTCAAGGCGGCGGGCTACGAGGCGCTGCGGGCCGAGCAGACTGACCGGCGGCGCCGCGACTGCAATGTTCGGCTCGGCATCGGCGTCACGTGCACCGTCGAGATCACGGGCGCGGGCGAGGGTGAGCACGCCACGCTGACAGTCGAGGACGACGGGTCCGTGACGGTCGTGGTGGGCACGTCGCCTCACGGTCAGGCCCACGAGACCACCTTCGCCGCGCTGGTGGCAACCCACCTCGGTGTGCCCGCCGAGCGGGTCGAGGTACTGCACGGTGACACCGACCTGTCGCCGCTCGGCGGCGGCACCACCGGGTCGCGCTCGGCCCAGCTCGGCGGCTCGGCCGTCCATGGCGCGGCGCGCGACGTGATCGGACTGGGCCGGCAGGCCGCCGCCACGCGCCTCGAAGCCAGCGCCGACGACATCGTGTTCGACCCGGTGACGGGTCGCTTCCACGTGGCCGGCACGCCAGCCCTCGACCTCGGGTGGTCCGACGTCGGGCCGCTCTCGGCCGATCACCGGTTCGAGGGTGGAGGCGGCACGTTCGCCTATGGGGCATGCGTCGCCACCGTCGAGCTCGACATCGAGACCGGTGCGGTACGGCTGCGCTCACTGGTCGCCGTCGACGATGCCGGTACCTTGCTCCAACCGGAGCTCGCCGAGGGACAGGTGCACGGCGGCCTCGGGTTGGCTGTCGCCGCCGCCCTGTACGAGGAGATGGTGTACGACGGCGCGGGCCTGCCCCGCACCGCGAACCTCGCCGACTATCCCCTGGTTTCGGCGGCCGAGATGCCGAGCTTCGAGACCTACGAGATGGAGACGCCGTCACCCCGCAACCCGCTCGGTGTGAAGGGGATCGGTGAGTCGGGCACGGTGGTGGCCACGCCGGCGCTGCACAACGCCGTCCTCGACGCCCTGCGGGAGTTCGGCGTCGATCACCTCGACCTGCCCTGTACGCCCGAGCGCGTCTGGCGGGCTCTGCGGGAGCGGCCTCCAAGCGCGTGAGAGACTGGATCGCGCCAGAGGGGGCCCGACATGGACACGACGACCGTCACGCCGCAGATGTACGACGAGCTGCGCTCGGCCGAGGAGATCCGCAACCTCCTCGTCCGCTACGGGCTCTACCTCGACCAGAAGGACTTCGAAGGCTACGTCTCGCTGTTCACGCGCGACGGCGTGCTCGATGCTCCTCTGGGGACGGCGGCCGGGCCCGAGAACATCCGGGCGATGCTGGGCAACGTGCTCGGTCCGGTCAACGCCGGGTTTCACATCTACGCCAATCCACTCATCGAGGTCCGCGGCGACGACGCCACCTCGATGTCACGGTTTTCATACGTGCAAGCGATCGACGGCGAGCTGCCAGAGGTCCGGCTCGTCGGGCACTACGACGACGTCCTCCGGCGCGAGGACGGTCAATGGAAGTTCGCCCGCCGCACGATCACCATCGACGCCGGGCGACCGCCGTACCGTGACTGAAGGTCAGCCCTCGGTGATGCCCGTCGGGCCGGGATAGCTCCACCTCTCACCGCGGAACTTGGCGTTCAGCCGGTCGCGGAGCATCACGGTCTCGGAGACGACGTCGACCTCGTTCAATCGCTTCCAGTCGACCCAGATGTACTCGATGTCGACAAACCCGTCGTAGCCCGCCGCGGCCAGGACGTCGACCATCCTCTCCACGTCGAGCGTCGAGTCCTTCAGCGGCGCCTGCAGGCGGTCCTTGGCCACCCCCCGGGTCTGTACGTGGCGGGCGAACGGGGCGAGCGGCTCGATGTCCATCTCCGCCACGCCCTGCGAGACGAAGTGCGTGTAGTCGACGGTCAGGCGTAGCGATGGCGCCAGCTCGCAGAGCTGGAGCACATCGGCCGGATCGTGGCAGACCGAGCCCACGTGGGCCTCGATCGAGAACCCGAGCCCGCGTTCGCCTGCCTCCTCGGCTCGCTGCTGCAGCTCGTCGGCCGCCCGGGCCAGCGACTGCTCGTGGCTCTCGTGGGGCCAGTCGACGCCCGGCAGCATCGTGATGCCGGGCGCCTCGACGGCGGTGGCGAGATCGAGCATCTGCCGGAACAGATCGCGCCCTCGCGTTCGCTCGGCGTGGTCGGGATGATTGGGCGCCATCGTGGTGAAGTCCGTCCACGGCACACAGAAGACGTCGGCGGCATCGAGGCCCTCGGTGTCGAGCAGTCGCCGCACCCGCCCGGCCCAGGCCGGAAGGTCGACAACGACCTCCTCCGGCCGGAGGTGGGCACTGTTGCCCATCAAGACGACGTCGAACCCGTCGAAGTCGAGCAACCCGATGATCCGGATCGACTGCTCGACGGGCAACAGCGGGAACGCGCTGTTGCCACAGGAGAGGCGCACGGCCGGAGCCTACGGCTCAGCGGACATCATCAACGATGACGCGTATCGCGTCGATGAGCACCGAGGATCACAGGCGCCTTACGGTGTCGGTGACAACGGAGGTTCACGCGTGGCTCGAGCCACACCGCAATCGTTGACCCGTGCAGAGCGGGCGCTGCTCGCCGAGACCGACGCCGACCGCCCTCTCACCATGAACGAAGAGGCACTGATTTCGCTGCATGCTCGGGTACGCCGAGCACGCGACAGGTTCGTCCAGCTCCACCGGCGGGAGGTGGCAGACCAGGTGGAGGTGGCGCGAGCACGCGGCACCGCCAGTGTCGCGCCCCGTCGGAGCGCGTCGAAGGCGGAGATCTTCGAGGATGCGCTGGCGAGGGTCAGCTCGAGCCTCGCTCGGGCCGCTCGGGCCGCCGCCGAGTCGCTACGGGCCGAACGTCTGGCCGCGGCGCGATCGGCCGTACGCCCGGCCGCCACGAAGGCAAGGACGCAGGCGCGGCAGGCGCGGCCGAAGACGAAGGCATCGGCACCACGGAGTCGGAAGAGACCGCCGATCGAACAGAAGTCGGCCGCGGCCGCCCGAGCCTCGAACGCCCGCCGCCAAGCCAGGCGCGACGCTCGCTGACGCGCGGCTCTGCCCGAGCATCAGGTCAGACGCTCAGAGCCTTGAAGCCGCGTGCTGACGGCACGATGGGCGGTGGATACTGCGGAGCCAACAACCGCTTTCGGAGAGGAGACCGCCATGCCCGAATCGACGGTAGGAGCCGAGACGTGACTGCACCTTCGGTCCTCGAGGTGCTCGAGGAGATCATCGCATCTGTTGTGGAACCCGGCGCGAGCGACGTCGATGCCAGCGGTTCGTTCCCCCGAGCGGCGCTGACGGCGCTCGGTGAGGCCGGTGTTCTGGGTCTGTTGAGCTCGACCGACGTCGGCGGGGCGGGAGGCTCGTTGGCCGACGCCGCCCACGTGGTGCGCCGCCTCGCGACATCGTGCGGCAGCACCGCCATGGTCGTGTGCATGCACTTCAGCGCCACGGCCGTGATCGAGCAGTTCGGTCCCGACGAAGTGCGGCGAGCAATTGCCGCCGGCCGTCATGTCACGACGCTGGCGTTCTCGGAGACGGGATCCCGCAGCCAGTTCTGGGCGCCGCTCGGCACGGCCACCGGGGATGGTGACGGCGTCGTACTGGATGCGAGCAAGAGTTGGGTCACGTCGGCCGGCGAGGCCGATTCGTATGTGTGGTCGAGCCGTGCCGTCGCCGCCGATGGAGCCACGCTGTGGCTCGTGCCAGCTGCGACGCCCGGACTCAAGGTGGCGGCGCCGTTCGACGGGCTGGGCCTGCGGGGGAATGCATCGAGCCCGATCGAGGCGTCGGGCGTCCGGCTACCGGTCTCGGCCCGTCTCGGTGACGACGGCGTCGGACTCGACTTGGCGCTCGGTGTCGTCCTGCCTGTCTTCCAGGTCCTGAACGCGTCGTGCAGCCTCGGCCTGATGGATGCCGGTATCGACAAGGCGGTCGGACACGTGACGTCGGCGCGCTTCGAGCACCTCGATCAGACGTTGGCTGAGCAGCCCGTCGTACGTCAGCACATCGCCGAGATGAAGGACCGGGCCGACGCCGCCAGCACCCTCGTCGACGACGCAGTGGAGGCCCTGGCCGTCGGACGCGCCGACGCACCGTTGCGGATGCTCCAATCGAAGGCCGTCGCCGGCGACGCGGCCCTCGATGTCCTCGACCTGGCCATGCGGGTCGGTGGTGGCGCGGCGTTCCGCAAGGACATCGGCATCGAACGTCACTTCCGTGACGCCCGGGCGGCAGTGGTGATGGCACCGACGACCGATGCCCTCCAAGAGTTCATCGGCCGGGCCGTGTGCGGCCTGCCGCTGTTCGGGTGAGGTGGCGACCATGACGGAGCGGCCGTTCACCCTCGGGGCAGTGGCCTACGACCCCAAGGTCGTCACGATCTGGGAGGGCTTCAAAGACTGGTTCGGCGAGCGGGGCTTTCCGTTCGACTACGTGCTCTACTCCGGCTACGAGGCCCAGGTCGAAGCCCATCTCGGCGGCGCTGTCGACGTGACGTGGGACTCTCCGCTGGCGTGGGTGCGCACGCGTCGTCTCGCCGCCGGCGCTGGGCGCCGGGCCCGAGCCGTCGCCATGCGTGACACCGACCAGGACCTCGCATCGGTCGTGCTCGTGCGAACCGACAGCCAGATCACCGACATTGCTCAGCTGGCGGGCCGCTCGATCGCCACTGGGGCCCTCGACTCACCGCAGTCGACGCTGTTGCCCTTGGCCCATCTCGCGGGCGCCGGCCTCGACCCCGACCACTCGTTCGCCGTGCATCGATTCGACGTGATGGTCTCCAAGCACGGCGATCACGTCGGCGGCGAACGCGACGCCGTGCAGGCCCTCTGCCAAGGAGCCGCCGACGCGGCCTGCATCCTCGACGGGAACCAACTCCTGTTCGCCAAAGAAGGCACCATCGCTCCGGGCGAGGTCCGCGTGCTGACCCGCACCGATCGGTACGACCACTGCACGATGACGGTGCTCGACGACGTCGACGACGCCATCGTCGACCGCTTCGTCGAGCTGCTCCTCTCGATGTCGTACGACGACCCTGCCGTGCGCCCCCTGCTCGAACTGGAAGGACTACGGGCGTGGCGACCGGGCCGCACCACCGGCTACGAGCAGCTCGAGGCGGCCGTCGACCGCCTGGGCTTCTACGGGCCCGACGGCTCGATCCTGGTCCCCGGCTACCCGCCGTGACACGCGAGCGACCCGCCGTCGACCTCGGCTCGCTCGGGTTCGACGGCGGGGCGCACATCCTCGTCAAACTGGCCGTCGCCGGCCGAGCGCGAGGGGAACGCGTCGCCGTACGCGGCACCCATCCCGAGCTGGCCGACCAACTGGCCGTCTGGTGCCGGCAAGAAGGGCACCGCTGGTACCCAGCCGAACCGAACAGCCCAACCGTCGGCACCGTCGAACGCGGACCAGCAGCCGGCGCCCGCTGGGTCGGCGCCGAACGAGCCGGCACGCCCGACCCGTCCCGACCCGACGCCGTCGTCGCCGCCCCTTCGGCGGAGTGGGGACTGGCCGCCCGCGGCGCCGCCATCGAACCCGGCGGCCCCGAACCGCACTTCCGCCTGGCCCGGCGCGACGACCTGTGGACCGAACGGGCGCAGGGGCTGTACGCGCAGGCCGTCGCCGCCCAGTGGAATCCGGACACGGCGATCGACTGGACCGCACCCATCACCCACGCCCCTGTCATCGAAGCCGCCGTCGTCGGCATCATGACCTTCCTCATCGAGAACGAAGAGGCCGCACTCGTGGTGCCGGCCCGATTCCTCGGCCAGATCCATCCCCACTTCCACGAGATCCAGCAGGTACTCGCCGTCACCGTCGCCGACGAGGCGCGCCACATCGAAGTGTTCACCCGGCGGGCCACCATGTCCGGTCAGGCGCTGGCCCTGTCGACGGTCGGAGGCCGGGCCTCGCTCCAGACACTGCTCGACGAGCCTGACTTCGCCACGGCCAGCTTCCTCCTGTCGGTCATGGGCGAAGGCACGTTTCTCTCGTTGCTCGGCTTCCTCGAGACCCACGGGCCCGATCCCGTCACCCGCCGCGTGGCTCACCTGACCCGCAACGACGAGGCCCGCCACGTCGCCTTCGCCCTCGCCCACCTCGAACGGCACGGCCGCGCCGACCCGCACCTGGCGTCTCGGCTCGCCCGGGCCGTGGAACACCGCCACCGCGCGCTCCAAGGCACCGCCGGGCTCAACGAGGACGTGTTCGACGCCCTCGTCCTGCTCGCCGCGGGCGACACCACCCCCGCCACCGTCGCGACCGGCTGGGCCAGAGTTCAAGCCCTCCAGCGAGAGATGGCCGACACCCGCCAAGCCCGCCTCGCCCGGCTCGGCTTCAGCGCCGGCGAGGCCGAAACGCTGTCGTCACTCCACACCCGCAACTTCATGTGAACAGCGCCGTCGGAGTGAGGCCTGTCTGTTCGTCGGTACGATCGGCATCGCGTGAGGCCGTCATGGGCGTTGTGGATTGCGGCCGCCGGGATTGCGGTGGTCGGGGGCTTGATCGGCGGCCTGATCGGGTGGGCCGCGGCGGGGTCCGACTCTTCGACTGGGTCGGTGTGCGCGGCGACGACGGTCGCGAGTCGAACGCTCCCGTCGATCGTCACCATCAACGCGCAGGGCGCGGGCGGTGCCGGTACTGGCTCCGGGGAGGTGATTCGATTCGAGGGATATGTCCTGACGAACAACCACGTGATCTCGGTCGCCGCGAACAATGGGACGGTGTCGGTTCAGTTCGATGACGGCCACACCACGCCGGCGACCATCACCGGACGTGACCCCGCCACTGATCTGGCCGTGCTCAAGATCGACAACACCGAGCACGTCGCCCCGATCACGTTGGGCTCGTCCGGCACGGTGCGGGTCGGTCAGCCTGTCGTGGCCCTCGGTGCTCCGCTCGGTCTGTCCAGCACGGTCACGGCCGGCATTGTCAGCGCCCTTGATCGCAATGTCCAGGTTCCGGGCGACAACGGCGAGACAGCCGTGCTGGTCGGTGCGGTCCAGACCGATGCATCGATCAACCCGGGCAACAGCGGAGGCGCACTTGTCAATTGCCGAGGGCAGCTCATTGGTGTGAATTCCGCCGGGGCGACAGTGCCGAACTCGACCGGCCAGTCGAGCGCGGGCAGCGTCGGCCTCAACTTCGCCATTCCCGTTGACCTCGCCGTATTGGTCGCCGACGAGATCATCAAGACCGGCGTGGCGACGCACGCCTACCTCGGCCTCCAGGCTGTCCCGCTCTCATCGGCTGTCGCCCGTAGTGGTCTCGACAGTGGGCTCTACGTGACTTCGGTCAGCACCGGTAGCCCTGCCGCCGCCGCCGGACTCCGACCAAGCGATGTGATCAAGGAGATCGACGGCCAGCGAGCGACGACCACGCTCCAACTGAGCGCGCTCGAACTCGGCAAGAGACGGGGTGACAAGGTCACCTTCACCTACCAACGTGGCGATCAGACCGGCACGGCCACGGTTACCCTCGCCAGCCAGCCCTAGGAGCCGGCTCACGACAAAGCCGGCTCGGTGATCACGAGCCGACGCCGAGCCGAGCGAGGGTCACACCGCTGGAGATCACACCGATGTGGCTGAAGGCCTGCGGGAAGTTGCCGATGAACGCACCCGTCGCGGGGTCGATCTGCTCGGACAGCAACCCGAGCGGGCTGGCTCGGGCGCACAACGACGCGTAGAGGTCGGCGGCCTCGGCGAGCCGGCCCTGGTGGGCGAGGTTGTCCACCAGCCAGAAACTGCACAGGAGGAACGCCCCTTCGTCGCCCGGGATCCCGTCGGGCGAGTCGTCGTGGAGGTAGCGGTAGAGCAATCCGCCGCCGGCCGACAGACGCGCCGCGACGGCCTTGGTCGTCGCCACCATCCGGGGATGATCGGCAGGGATGACGCGCCGGATCGGCAGCGCCAGCAGGCTGGCGTCGAGGCCTCCCCCGCCGTCGACGTGCTCGCTCAGTGTCTGGCGCTCTTCGTCCCAGGCGCCGTCCAGAATCTGATCACGCAGCCGGTCGGCGGCCGTCCGCCATTCGGCGATCGGGCCGGGCAGGCCGAGGCGGACACCGATGCGAGCGGCGCGATCGAGGGCGACCTGACAGAGGGCGGCGGAGTAGGTGAAGACACGCCCTTCGCTGCGGACCTCCCAGATGCCTTGGTCGGGTTCCCGCCAGGCGTGGCTCGCCGTGTCGGCGAGCCCGGCGAGCCCCGCCCAGAGGTGCGGTTCGATGGTGCCACCGCCCGACACCCACTGGTAAGCGCAGTCCAAGACCTCGCCGTAGACGTCGTGCTGGCGCTGGTCAGCGGCGCCGTTGCCCCACCGCGCGGGCGCCGAGCCGCGGTAGCCGTCGAGTTCGGGATCAGTCCACTCGTCCGGCACGGGCTCCCCGGCCACCGTGTACATGATCCGCGGGCTCCGACTGCTCTCGAACGCGTCGAGCACCCAGCCGAGGAAGGCGTTGGCTTCCTCCGGGAAGCCCACTCGGCGCAACGCATAGACGGAAAACGCCGCGTCCCGGATCCATGTATAGCGGTAATCCCAGTTACGCTCACCACCAACCGGCGCGGGCAACGACGACGTCGGCGCGGCGACGAGGGCACCGTTGGTCCAGTGGTCGCACAGCTTCAACGTCACCGCCGCGCGTCGCACCATCGCCGACTCGGGCCCGGCATAGGAGAACCGGGCCAACCATCGCCGCCACGCCTCCGCCGTCGCCGCCAAGGTGTCCGTGGCACTGAATCGGTGATACCGACGCGCCCCGCCCCACGACAACACGATGTCGACGCGCTCACCTGCGCCCAGCTCCCACGTCGTCGACAGCCCATCGAGCGGCCGACTGGCGCGGAGGTGCAACGGAACGTCGCGTGACACGGCCAGCTGGACATCGAGCCCTCCGTGCCCGCGACGCACCGTGGCGCCGCCCCTGGGCTCGAGGAGCACACGAAGCTCGACATGGCCATCGAGTACGGCGACGGAGCGCACCAGTTCGTGGCGGGTGGCCGACGTGTCATCACTGAGGTCGACACCCGGACCGACC
>DASXAI010000522.1:0-4320 GCA_036406775.1 Acidimicrobiales bacterium | reverse complement strand
GGCGTCGAGGTCGAGGTCGAAGCGCTCGGACAGCACGACCTGGAAGATGTCGCCCGCCAGGATGTGCTCCTTGGCCACCGCCACCGCCGCCTCGTACTGACCCGCCGGCATGCTCGACCGGACCTCGGGCAGCTCGTCGTCGGGGCCGGGCGGCTCGACCGGTACGTAGGGCAGCGGCCGGCCCAGTTCGGCCGCCATGGCCTCGGCCCGCCGGCCGGCCTCGTCGTAGGCGGCGTCGAGCTCGGCGACCGACAGACCCAGCACCGGCACGTTCTCGATGAGCGCCACCCGCTGGCGCCAGTGGTCGAAGGCGGCCAGGCTCCCGATCACGCTCATGACGGCGTCGGGCAGGCGGTGGCCGTCGGGAGGCGTGTCGGGGAGCCGCTCGATCTCGCGCACGACGTCGTACCCGAGGAACCCCATGACGCCGCCCTGCAGCGGCGGCAGGTCCGGGATGGCGGGCGACTCGTACGCCGCCAGCAGCGCCTCCAGCGCCGCAAGGATCCCCTGGTCACGCGGCACCGACGCCGGCAACGAGCCCTCGACCTCGATCTGCCCGTCGCGCAGCACGAGCGTGGCCGACGGCTCGCGCCCGACGAACGAGAACCGGCTCCACCGCTCGCCGTGCTCGACCGATTCGAGCAGGAACCCGGTGCCGTCGCCCACGAGCTTGGCGTAGGCCGAGACCGGCGTCTCCAGGTCGGCCAGCACCTCGACCCATACCGGCACCACGGTGTGGGCGGCGGCGAGCGAGTGGAACTCGTCGCGGCTCGGCCGGATCACCTCAACTCCCGAAGCGCCGGAAGAAGCAGGAGTGCTCGCCGGTGTGGCACGCGCCGGCGCCGTCCTGATCGACCACGAACAGGAGCACGTCGCCGTCGCAGTCGTAGTACGCCGCTTTCACCCACTGGCGCTCGCCGGACGTCTCTCCCTTGCGCCACACCTCCTGGCGGCTCCGGCTCCAGAACACGGTGCGGCCCTCGTCGAGTGTCATCCGCAGCGTGTCGGCGTTCATCCACGCCATCATGAGCACCTCACCCGTGCCCGCCTCCTGCACGATGGCGGGCACCAACCCGTCGGCCGTGTACGTCACAGTGGCGAGCTGCTCAGGCGTGGCGTCGATGCGCGTGCCGGTCCGCATGAGGCCCCAGCCTACGAGGCCACTACAGGTACAGCCCCGTTGATCCCTCGACCCGCTCGGCGGCGACAGCGTGGATGTCGCGCTCGCGCAGGATGAGGAAGTCGTCGCCTCGGACCTCGACCTCGTACCGGTCCTCGGGCGAGAACAAGACCTGGTCTCCCACCTGCACGGTGCGGACGTTCTGGCCGACGCCGACCACCTCCGCCCACACCAGGCGCTTGGCCACTTGCGCGGTGGCGGGGATGAGGATGCCGCCGGACGACCGCCGTTCGCCGTCCTCACGCGGGATCTTCACGAGCAGCCGGTCGTTGAGCATCTTGATCGGCAACTTGGCTTCGTCGGCAGCCACCACCGCGACGGTACCGTCTGCACGATGGCGGTCGAAGCCGAACCCCTCGTCCTCGAGACGCTGGACGGCCTGGCCCTGCGGGGTGAGCTGTGGCTGCCGCCGGCGCCCCTCGCCGCCGCCGTGGTGTGCCACCCCCATCCGCTCTACGGCGGGAACATGGACAACATCGTCGTCGACGCCATCGTGCGGGCGCTCGCCGCGGCCGGCGTGGCCGCGCTCCGCTTCGACTTCCGCGGTGTGCGCCAGTCCGATGGCGAGCACGGCGGCGGCGCCGACGAACGCCTCGACGTGGCCGCCGCCCTCGAAGCCGTGGCGCCCTTCGCCGGCGACGGTCCGCTGCTGCTGGCCGGCTACTCGTTCGGTGCCCTCGTAGCCCTCTCGGTGACCGATCCTCGCGTCGACGGGTGGTACGCGGTGGCCCCGCCGCTGGCCGGCGCGGCGCCCGGCGCCGTGCTCGCCGCGGCCGACCACCGGCCCAAGCTGGTGGAGGCGGCCGAGCACGACCAGTACACGCCCCCGGCCGCCATGGCCGACGCCACCGCGGCGTGGGTCGCCACCACGGTGGAGACGGTGCCCATGGCCGACCACTTCATGGCCGGCGCCACGGCGGTGGTGGCGGAGCGGGCGGTGGGGTACGTCAGGTCGCTGGCCGCACGCTGATGCCGGCCGCCGCCAGCGTCGCCTTGGCCTCGGCCACCGAGTGCTGGGCGAAGTGGAAGATCGACGCCGCCAGCACGGCGTCGGCCCCGCCGTCGACCACACCGTCGACCAGATGCCGCAGCGTCCCCACGCCGCCGCTGGCGATCACGGGCACCGACACGGCGTCGGCCACCGTGCGGGTGAGGGCGCAGTCGTAGCCGTCACGGGTGCCGTCGCGGTCCATCGATGTCAGCAGGATCTCGCCGGCGCCCAGGCGCACCGCCTCTTCGGCCCACGCCACCGCGTCGCGACCGGTGGGCGTGCGGCCGCCGTGGACGTACACCTCCCAGCCGCGGCCGTCGGGCCGGGCCTTGGCGTCGATGGCACACACCACGCATTGGGCGCCGTATTCGCGGGCGAGCTCGCCGATGAGGTCGGGCCGCTCGACCGCGCTCGTGTTCACGCTCACCTTGTCGGCACCGGCGCGAAGCAGGCGGCGGGCGTCGTCGACGCGCCGGATGCCGCCGCCGATGGTGAACGGGATGAACACTTCGTCGGCGGTGCGGCGGGCCACGTCGACCATCGTGTCGCGCCCGTCGGACGACGCGGTGATGTCGAGGAAGACGAGCTCGTCGGCGCCCTCGGCGTCGTACCGGGCCGCCAACTCGACGGGATCGCCGGCATCGCGCAGGCCGACGAAGTTGACGCCCTTGACGACGCGGCCGCCCGTCACGTCGAGACACGGGATCACGCGCGCGGTGCGCATCGCTCAGACGGCGCCGAGGGCGGACAACGCCATAGCCACGCCGAAGCGGCCCTCGTACAGCGCGGTGCCCACGATGACGCCCGCCAGATGGCGACCGTCGTACTCGAGCGACGCAAGGGTGGCGAGATCGTCGAGGCTGCCGACGCCGCCTGACGCGATGATGGGCAGAGCGGTACACGCCAGGGCGGCGCGCAGCTCGTCGATGTCGGGCCCTTCGAGGGTGCCGTCGCGCGTGATCTCGGTGAGGATCGCCGCCTCCACGCCGGCGTCCTCGAAGCCGGGCAGGGCGTCGAGCACGCTGACGGCGGACTCGTCGATCCAGCCGTGCAGCGCCGCCGTGCCGTGGCGCCCGTCGAGACCGACGGCCACGGGTTGGCGCGCCGCGATGCGCCGGACGAGGGGCGGATCCTCCAGCGCGGCGCTGCCGATCACGACCCGGTCGACGCCCGCCTCGGCCAGTGCTTCGGCCGCCTCCTCGGACCGGACTCCGCCGCCGGCCTGTACGCGGACGCCGTGAGGCGCCACCTTGTCGGCGATCGAGGCGATGATGGGCCGATTCACCGGCTCGCCGGTGAGGGCCGCATCGAGGTCGACCACGTGGAGCCAGCGGACGCCGTCGGCGGCGAAGCCGGCGGCCACGGCGACAGGATCGTCGTCGTACACCTTCTCGGCGTCGTAGTCGCCGCGTACGAGCCGCACCGCCTTGCCGCCCCGCAGGTCGATGGCGGGGTACAGCTCGACCCGGTCGGTCATGCCGGCACCAGGGCCTCGGCCCAGTTGGCCAGAAGCCCGAGGCCGGCCCGCGCCGACTTCTCGGGATGGAACTGCACCGCGACCACGTTCCCCTGCTCAATGGCTGCGACCACCGGCCCCCCGTAGTCGCACGTGGCCACCACGGCACCGGCGTCGACGGGCACCGGGTGGAACGAGTGCACGAAGTACATCCAGGGCTCGTCGCCCAGCCCGGCGAACAGCCAGCTGGGCCGCTCGACGTGCAGCACGTTCCACTGCATCTGGGGTCGCTTCACCGTGGCAGGCAGCCAGCGCACCGTGCCCGCCACCACGCCCAGGCCACGGACATCGGGGCTCTCGTCGCTGCCGTCGAAGAGCATCTGCATGCCGACGCAGATACCCAGGAACGGCCGGCCCGAAGCGATGGCGTCGAGCGCCGCGGCGTCGAGGCGGGCGGCGCGCAGGGCCTCCATGCACCGCCCGAAGTTGCCCACCCCGGGGAGAACGACGCCGTCAGCCGCTCGAACCAGTTCGGGATCGGCGGTGAGCCGGGCGTCGGCACCGACCCGCTGCAGCGCTTTCTGAGCCGAGCGCAGATTGCCGATGCCGTAGTCGAGCACCGCGATCAGGGGCGCGCTCACAGGACTCCCTTCGTGGAGGGGACGCCATCGCCCTCGATGCGGACGGCATCAC
>DASXAI010000521.1:0-4566 GCA_036406775.1 Acidimicrobiales bacterium | reverse complement strand
CGGCGGTGGTCGCCGGTGCGGTGGTGGCGGCGGCTTGGGCCTGGGCCCGGGCGGCGGTGGCGGCGCGCTGGCGAGCCAGGGCGGCCTGGACGGCGGCGTCGTTGCGGGCCTTCACCTGAGCGGCCTGGAGGTCCTGCAGCCGCTGTTGGAGGCCGGTCTGGGCACTGGTAACGGCGTCGCGCTGGTGTTGGGCCTGGGCCTGACGCGTCCGCAACGTCGCCGCCGTCGCCGCGAGGCTGGCCGCCGTCGTGCGGTAGTCGTCGATCTGCTGCGTGCCCCCGCCGGTACTGAACTCGGTCATGTACCGGCCGATCGCCGCCGCGTTCGGATCGCCGAGCGACAGGCCGAGCACCGACGTGAAGTCGGACGCCGCCGTGACGTATCTCGCCAGGGCGACGGCCCGCAATGTTTGCGTCAAGCCATCGAGCCGGCCCTGCAGCGTCGTCTGCTGGGTCGTGAGCGCGCCGACCTCGGCCGTCAACGCCTCGTACTGCTGGTTGAGGGCGGAGATCGACGCCGCCGCCTGATTGGCCCGCCGTTGGACGCTGACGATCTCGGCCGCGATGCGGTCGGCGTCGTCGCCCGGTGCCGCTCCCGCCGCCGTCGCAACGGACGCGCCGAGCACCACGGCCGCGATGGCGGTCACAGTCGCCCTCCGCAACACGGGCGCCGACGGTAGCCGACTTGCTCATGCCACGACCTCGAGTGCAGAGCGCAGCGTGGCCACGACGTAGGTCGGGTCGTCGGTGACATCCTCGTAGGTGAAGAAGTAGACGATGCGTCCCAGCAGTTGGAGCTCACTGCGCCTCCGTTCCTGGCGCTGGCGCTCGGTTCGCGTGAGATAGCCGCGCTGCCCGCCGACCTCGACGACGACGGGGAGTGGGGCGAAGTCGAAGTCGACGCGGGCCACGAGACGGGAGCCTCGGCGATGCACGCGCTGCAAGGCCGGCGTGGGCAGGCCGGCCCGACGAATGAGTTGCAGGAACCGTCGCTCGAGGAAGCTCTGCACGCCGGCGTCGGCCAGCACTGCGTCGAGGACGGGCACACCGACCAGGCGGCGACCACGATGAGCGATGAGCCGGCGCCGTACGACATTGGGTGTGACGAGCCCGAGCCGCACGGCGCTGTCGACGGCGTTGGCGACTTCGCGCCGGGACGCGTGGGCGCCGAGGTGGATCACGGTGAGCGCTGGGCTCGTGACCGCCAGGCCGTCGACACGGGTCCGATCCAACAGCGGGACGGGCGGCCCGGAGCGGACCTCGCCGACGGTGCGCCGGTCACGGTTTCGGCGAGGGACGACGAACTCGAGTGGACCCGGTTGGAAGCCGTCGAGGCCGTGGAGTGCGGCGGCCGAGCGGCCAGCCACGAAGGCGTCGGGCCCGAGATCGAGCAGACCCGCTTGAAGGTGGCCGCGCCAGGTGAGGGCCGTGCCGGCGAACCGGTAGCTGTGCGTGCCCACGGGCAGCAGCAATCCGCTCGCCACATGCCGTTGCAGGGCCGACCGACTCATTCCGGACGACAGGATCTGGGCCCGGCTCACGATCTCGTGGTGCTCGGCGGCCAAGGCCGCGATCGTGCGCAGAGCGTTGTTCATGGCGAACGAGTGTGGTCAGGGGGTGTGACATGAACGGCCATGCCCCGTGTGAGTCGGCGAACGGCCCGAGATCCGGGCAATTCGCCGACTCACGCCGGGGTAGGGGTGGGGCAGACTGGGGGCGTGACGTATCAGCATCTGCTCGTGAAGCACGAGGGCCCGATCAGCACGATCACGCTGAACCGGCCCGAGAAGCGCAACGCCCTGGCCCTCGACGTGATGCTGGAGCTCACGGCGGCGTTCCGTGAGGTCGGCGAGTCGGAGGCCCGGGGCGTCATTCTCGCGGCCAACGGGCCCGTGTTCTCGTCCGGGCACAACTTCGGCGACATGAAGGGTGCGTCGCTGGCCGACGCCCGCCGCCTGTTCCAGGCCTGCACGGAGATGATGGACACGGTGCAGGACATCCCCCAGCCGGTGTGCGCCAAGGTCCACGCCCTCGCCACGGCGGCCGGGTGCCAACTGGTGGCCACGTGCGATCTGGCCGTGGCATCGGAGGACGCCGCCTTCGCCACACCCGGCGGCAAGGGCGGGCTCTTCTGCCACACGCCGATGGTGGCCGTGGCCCGCAACATCGGGCGCAAGCGGGCGCTCGAGATGGCCTTCACCGGCGACCCCATCGACGCCCGTACCGCCGCCGAGTGGGGCCTCGTGAACAGGGTCGTCCCCGCCGAGCAACTCGACGAGGCCACGCATGAGCTCGTGACCCGGGCGATCCGTGGCAGCGCCGACTCGAAGGCGATGGGAAAGCACGCCTTCTACGCCCAGGTCGACCTCCCGCAGCCCCAGGCCTACGAGTACGCCATCGAGGTGATGGCGGCCAACGCCCTGTCGCCCGACGCCCAGGAGGGCATCGCCGCGTTCCTGGAGAAGCGCCGCCCCAACTTCAACGGCTGACCATCGCCTGCACCGTCTCGATCGTGTCGGCGTCGGCCGGCGACTTGTCGGGCCGGTAGCCGCGGATGCGCGCGAAGCGCAACGCGACCCCGCCGGCGTACCGGCGCGACACCTGCACGCCGTCGAGCGCGACTTCCACCACGAGCTCCGGCCGTACGTACACCGTGTAGCCGTCCTCCCGCTCGGCCATCTCCTGCAGGCGCGTCGTCTGCCACGCCAGCAGTTCGTCGGTCATGCCCTTGAACGTCTTGCCGACCATCACGAAGCCGCCGTCGGCACCGCGTGCGCCCAGATGGAGGTTCGACAGCCAGCCGCGCCGGCGTCCGTGGCCCCACTCGGCCGCCAGCACCACGAGGTCGAGCGTGTGGACGGGCTTCACCTTCCGCCACGCCCCGCCGCGCCGCCCGGCGTCGTACGTCGACATCAGCGCCTTCACCATCACGCCCTCGTGGCCGTGGGCCAAGGCGTCGGCGGCGAAGGCCTCGGCCGCGCCCACATCCTCAGTCACGAGCGACGGCACCCGTGCGCGGCCGACGACTCGGTCGAGCACCTCGATGCGATCCGACAGCGGCCGGTCGACGAGGTCGTCGCCGTCGACGTGCAGCACGTCGAAGAAGAACGCCTGCAGCCCGACGGCCACACCGACGGCATCGGCGCCGAAGCGACTCATCGTGTCCTGGAAGAGGTGGGGTCGGCCGGCGTCGTCGACGCCGAGCGCCTCTCCGTCGAGCACGAGCCCGTCGGCGGGGAAGGCGCGTACCGCGTCGGCGACCTGTGGCAATCGCTCCGTGACGTCGTTGAGGTTGCGGGTGTAGACGCGGACCTCGGCGCCGACGCGGTGCACTTGGATGCGCGCGCCGTCGAGCTTCCACTCCACCGAGGCGAGCCCGGTTTCGGACAGCGCCTCCCGCACCGACGGCGATGTGGCGGCCAGCATGGGCTGCACCGGGTGGAGGGGCGTCAACCCGATGGCTTCGAGTCCGTCGACACCGTCGCGCAATGCGACGGCCGCGGCGCGCCCGAGGTCTCCGGCGAACATGGCGGCGCGGCGCACGGCGGCGATCGGGACGCCCGCGGCCTTGGCCACTGCGTCGGCCATCACGCCCTCGAGGGCGCCTTGGCGGAGCTCGCCCGTCAGCAGCCGCCAGAGAAAGTCGGCCTCGGCGCCGGTCGCGCGCTCGAAGAGATCGGTGAGCAGCGCCGACCGGGCTGCGGTCGAGCCGGTCCCGGTCGTGACCGCGATCCGGCTGAGCGCCTCGTCGACGGCGATGATGGTGAGCGACGGCTCGGCGGCGTGAGGCACGTCGATGCCGGCGACCGTCGCCCACCCCACGCCGATGCGACCCTGGCGCGGGACGCCGGTGAGAAAGCCCACCACTGGCAGCACTTCGGCGGCGTCGAGCCGGCCCAGCAGAGCGCCAAGAGCCTGGACCTTGGCCGTGCGCTTGGACGTGGCGGCGGCCGTCTCGGAGGTGGCCACGACGTCGGCGAAGAGTGTCATCGCCGCAATTGAACGTCGCCCGCGAGGCGGTCGTAACGTCCGTCCATGCGACTCAGCATGAATTTGCCCTACGCCGGTGGTTTCAAGGAGGCGGTGCAGAAGGTCGCTGACCTCGAGCGGGCGGGTCTCGACATCGTCTGGATCGGCGAGGCCTACAGCTTCGACTCGATCAGCCAGATGGGCTACCTCGCGGCCAAGACCGACACGGTCCAGATCGGCGCCGGCATCGTCAACGTGTTCTCGCGCACGGCGGCGTTGGTGGCTATGACGTTCGCCGGGCTCGACTACGTGAGCGACGGTCGCGCCATCTGCGGCCTCGGCGCGTCCGGCCCGCAGGTGGTCGAGGGCTTCCACGGCGTGCCGTACCAGAAGCCGCTCACGCGTATCAGGGAGTACATCGACGTCTGCCGAACGGTGTGGAAGCGCGAACCGCTCGTATACGACGGCGAGACGGTGAAGGTGCCGGTGCCGGAAGGCGAGGGCACAGGGCTCGGCAAGCCGCTCAAGATCGTCAATCACCCGGTTCGATCGGCCATCCCGATCTGGTGGGCGTCGCTGACCAACAAGGCGGTGCAGG
>DASXAI010000520.1:0-10006 GCA_036406775.1 Acidimicrobiales bacterium | reverse complement strand
CCGTCGAAGTCGGCCTCGGCGCGCAACAGCGGTATCACCGCGTCCTCGAAGATGGGGCAGAGGTACAGCTCGTCGGTGAGCTCGAAGTCGAACACGTCGGCGCAGACGGGATGTCGAGGGTCGACGACCCGGGCCCGGTAGCGGGTGATCCGGGTGCCGGACGAGGGCCACGGTTCGCCGTCGAGGGAACCGGGCGCGTACAGGAACCGCCCGCCGAGGGCCCGGGCCCAGCCATCCCACGCCGGCCAGCCCGCCAGCGAGTGGTGGGTAACGACCAGGCCTTGACCACGCCGCAGCCAGTCGATCAGCGCGCCGCGAACCCCGTCGTCCGGACCGATCGGCTCGGGCGGGATACCCCGCCGCAGCCGGAGACCGGGGATGTCGTGGCACAGCACCGCGTCCCAGGCACCGGCGGCATCGGGCTGGAACCAGTCCTGAGCCGACGGTTGGCGGGCGTGGGCCCAGCGCCAGCCGAGGCGATCGCAGACGGCGGCCACCATGTCGAGAAAGGCATCGAGGTCGACCCGGTGCCCGCCGGTCACGACGAGCACCTGGGGCCGAGCGCGGCTCACCAGAGCGAGCCCCCGGCCCACCATCGCTCGAAGGCCGGCCTCAGCGCCTCGGCCACAGGCTCGAGCAGGAAGCCACTCGGCGATCGCACGTAGCTGAAGGCGCCGTATCCCTCCTCCGGTGGCACCTGGGCGATCTCCAGCGTCCAGCCCTGGCCGACCAGCTCCTCGCTGGTGGCGGCCACATCGTCCACCCACACGCCCATGTGATGGACGCCAGGCCAGTCGGCGCCGTCCCAGATCGAGCCGGGCTCACCCTTCAGCAGCTCGACGTGCTGTGGGCCCTCGCACGAGTACGTGAAGTCGAGCGTGATCGTCGTCGCGCCTCGCGCTGGCAGCCACACTCGTTGCTCGACGTGCGCCACCGAAGCCCACGTGACTCCGAGGCCCTTGCCGAGCTCGTCCATGGCGGCGTCGAGATCACGGACGCGAACGCCGACGTGGTAGAGGCCCTGGTAGTCGACCATCTCAGCCTCCCGATGCCTCGCCGTGGCGCGTCTCGCGCCAGCCGACCTTCATCTCCTTGCTGGCGATCTTCCAGCGCCCGTCTTCCCGGCGCAGTTGGTCGTAATAGCGGGCGACGAGCACGCGCACCGTCGTCGGGTCGTCGGGACTCGTCTGGTGCGAGGTGTGGTACGTCATCGTCGACGCCGTGTCGCCGGCAATGTCGATGTGGTACACGGACAGCAGGTGGTGTTGCCACGCCTGCGCCTTCCCGTACTCGCGGTTGAACTGCACGATGGCGTCGCCACTCTCGAGCCAGTCGCGGTCGCCGTACTTGGCCCGGGCGTCATCGGCCAGCACCGAGCGCAGGGTGTCGTAGTCCTTGTGGTCGATCGACGAGGCGTACCGATACAGCACGTCGGTGATGGCCTGCCGGTCGAGCATGTCCGCCACGGCGGGGTCACGCTCCATCGTCTCCTCCTTCTCAGAGCACGCCGAGGTCGCTGAGGGCCTTGCGGCAGTCGTCGATGCCGGTGAACTGGATGGCGGTGATGCCGAGGGCGGCCGCGGGCGGCAGGTTCTCCTCGAAATCGTCGAGGAAGACGACCTCTTCGGCCGGACGATCGAGTCGCCGCAACAACTCCTCGTAGATCTCGGGCGACGGCTTGCGCAGGCCCACGGCCGAGGAGTCGATGATGTGATCGAAGATGTCGGCGGGGAGCTGGCCGCGCCAATCGACCGCCTCCCGCACGTTGTTCGTGAGCAGGGCCGTCGCGCACCGACGGTGCACCTCGCCGACGAGCTCTACCATCTCGGGGTTGAGCTGCTGGCCCCATTCGACGCCCACCGCCACCCGCCGTATGTCGAGCCGCGTCCCGTGGCGCGCCTCAGCTTCGACGCAGATGTACTTCAGGAAGTCGCGGGCCGAGATCTCACCGACCTCGAGGCGCGCCATCTGCGGATCGCCGCGCATGAAGCCGGCCAGGCTGTTGTCGGGCAGGCCGAGCTCGGCTTCGTAGGCCCGCAGACCGGCGAGCGGATCGACGCTGACGACGCCGGCGAAGTCGAAGGCGACGGCCGTGATCACCAGTGAACCACTAGCGAGCGGCGTGCCGCATCGACCAGTACTCGGCGACGCGGTCTCCGTCCCACCGGGTGACGTGGCACACCTGCGCCTTCGACGCCCGCCCTCCCACCGTCCGTTGCAGCTCGCTGAAGGCCACGACGAAGTCGCCCTGCTCGACGGGATCGGTCGTGAGCGTGTGCCGCGGCGACTCGTCGGCCACGAACTTCTCCAGCGCGCCAATGACGGCGTCGGCCCCGATGAGATCGAGTCCGGCTCCCGGCGCGTGGAAGGCGATGTCGTCGGTCATCCGGCTGCGCCACCATCCGACGTCCCCGCCGTTGCCGGCGTCGATCCCCTCTCGGAAGATCTCGCTTCGGGTCGCCATCACTGCCCCCTTCCCCGACCGGCTGCGCTCGCTGCATGATGGCACGTATCTCCGACAGGGAGGCACAGATGCCGGGGAGAATCGAAGGCGCCGTCGCCGTCATCACCGGAGGAGCGAGCGGCATCGGCGAAGGCACGGCGCGACGGTTCGCCGCCGAGGGGGCCCGGTGTGTCGTCGCCGACATCCAGGACGACGCCGGCGCGCGGGTCGCCGACGAGATCGGCGGCCTGTACATCCACTGCGACGTCGCAACGGAGGACGACGTGGCGGCCTGTGTGGAGGCCGCCGTCGCCCGCTACGGCCGGCTCGACTGCATGTTCAACAACGCCGGCATCCTCGGCGCCGTCGGCCCCATCACCGAGATCGACGCGACAGCCTGGCAGCGCAGCATCGACGTGCTGCTCAGCAGCGTCTTCTACGGCATCAAGCACGCGGCTCGCGTCATGAAGGGTCAGGGCTCGGGGGTGATCCTGAACACGACGAGCACGGCCGGCCTGCGCCCCGGTCTCGGCCCGCACGTGTACACCGCGGCCAAGCACGCTGTCGTGGGCCTGACCCAGTCCGTAGCGCCTGAGCTGGGGCGATACGGCATCCGGGTCAACGCCATCGCGCCCGGCGGCACCGTGACGGGCATGACCGCGTACGTGACGACCGGCGACGCCGCCAACTTGGCCGAGGCCCAGACGAAGGTGGGCCGGACGGCACCCTTGGGCCGTCCCGGTGCCGTGGCCGACGTCGCCAACGCCGCCCTCTATCTCGCATCCGACGAGGCCGCCTACGTGAGCGGCGCCGTCTTGGTGGTCGACGGCGCCGCCGAGGTCATCGGCGACCGGGCCGGACGGTTCACCGAGATGGACACCGCACTGGTGCGCGAGGCCGGTCGCACCTGACGAGCCGAGCGGCGCGATTTCCTCCTGACGAATACTAGGATCACGCCGGCATCGACGATCATCCTGGGGGGCACATGGGAGAGCTCGACGGTCGCGTCGCCGCCATCACCGGCGGCACGCAGGGCATCGGCCGCGCCATCGCCGAGGCGTTCGTCCGCGAGGGCGCCCGAGTCGTCATGAACGGTCGCAGCGAGGAAAAAGGCCGCAAGGCCATCGCCGAAATGGGCGCGGGCGACGCTGTCCACTTCATCACCGGCGACGTGAAGAAGCGAGACGACTGCGACCGCCTGGTGGAGACGACGGTCGACCACTTCGGCCGCATCGACATCATGGTCAACAACGCCGGCGGCGGCGAGAACCATGCGCCCGTCGCCCAGCTCACGGACGAGTCCATGCAGGACACGCTGGTGTGGAACTTCTGGTCGACCTTCTGGTGCACCCGTCGGGCGCTCAACGAGATGATCCCCCAGCAGTTCGGTCGGATCATCAACATCAACTCGGTCGAGGGCAAGGTCGGCAAGCCGGGTGTCGCCAGCTACGTCGCCGCCAAGCACGCCATCAACGGCCTCACCAAGTCGTGCGCCCACGAAGTGGGCACGATGGGGATCACCGTGAACTCCATCTGCGCGGGCGCCGTCGAGACGGAGGGCATGCGCGAGATGGGTTCGGCGGCCGCCGAGACCATGGGCATCACGTATCAGGGCCTACTCGACTGGTTCGCGGAGGAAGCCGCCACCAAGCGGCTCATCGAGGTCGAGGACGTGGCGGCGCTGGCCATTCTCCTCGCCTCCGACGCCGGTGGCGGCATCACCGGCTCGATGATCTCGGTCGACGGCGGCACTTCGCCCTACTGAGGACCAGGGAGACACCATGGGCAAGCTCGACGGCAAGGTCGCCGCCATCACCAGCGGCACTCGCAGCATCGGACGAGGGATCGCCGACGCCTTCGTGCGGGAAGGAGCCGCGGTCGTGGTCAATGGGCGCGACCAGCAGAAAGGTGAGGTCTGCCTCAAGGAGATGAACGCCGGCGACCGGGCCGCCTTCTTCCCGGGCGACGCCACCCTCCAGGAGACGAACGAGGGGATCGTCGACTTCGCGGTGGACCGCTACGGACGGCTCGACATCATGGTGCTCAACGCCGGCGGCCTGAAGATGACCGCACCGGTGGCCCAGATGACCGACGAGGAGTGGGAGCTCGAGGTCAACTGGATGCTCAACAGCACGTTCTGGGGCATGCGCCGCGCGTTGCAGCACATGATCCCGCGCCAGTCGGGTCGCATCATCGCCACGTCGTCGGTCGAAGGAAAGCTCGGCAAGCCCGGTATCCCCGGCTACGTGGCGTGCAAGCACGCCGTGAACGGCCTCGTCAAGACGGCCGCGCTCGAGGTCGGCACGCTCGGCATCACCGTCAACGCCCTGCTGCCGGGGATCGTGGAGACCGATATCGTGCGCGAGACGGGCCCCGACTCGGCCGTCGCCATGGGTGTCGGCACCTACGACAATCTGATCGAGATGTTCACGAAGGAAGCCGCCATCCGCCGGCCCAACACGGTGGAGGAGGTGGCTGCCGTCGCGGTACTCCTGGCGTCCGACGCCGGCCGCAACATCACCGGCTGCCTGTTCCCGATCGACGGCGGCACGCTGCCCTACTGATCGTGTTCGACGAAGCTCCCCGCGAGGTCCGGCGCCCCCTGGTAGAGGCGGGTCAGCTCGCGGCGCGCGAACAGCCACCCGGAACCTGTGTGCTCGTAGACATCGTCGTAGTAGGCGACGAGGATGGCGCTCGAGCCGTCGGCGCGCCGGTTGTACTCGTGGATGTACCACCTGCCGGTCGCGTGGTCGCCGTCCTCGGACGCGTCGCCGTTGGCCACCAGCTGGATGACGGCGCGGTACTTGGCCATCTCGATCCTCCATCGGACGACGATCGGCTCGCGGCCCTGCACGCGACGCTGAGGGTCGAGCACCCACACGGCGTCGTCGGTCCAACACGACGCCCATTGGTCGGCATCGCGACGGCACACGGCGTCGGCGTAACGGTGCACGAGCCCCGGAATGGTTAGGTCCACGTGATGATCGTGATCGCCGGATGGATCGATGTCGAGCCCGACGTGCGCGACGCCTTCGTGAGCGAAAGCATGTCGCTCCAGCAGTCGACCCGCACCGAGGAAGCGGGTTGCAACGGCTACGTGTTCGCCGCCGACCCGGTCGACCCGGCCCGCATCCACGTGTTCGAGGAGTGGGAATCGGCGGAGGCGCTCGAGGAGCACTTCCAGCACCCGAACTACGCGGCCATGAGGGAACTGCTGCGCCAGTACCCCCGCCGCGGGAGCCAGACGCTCAAGTACCGCGTCGACGTGACCGCCCCGATCCGCAACGCCGACGGGGTCGCGACCGCACACTTCACGCCGTGACGGCCACCCGGCACCCCGTCGACGTGACGGTTTTGCACGGTAGGCGTCGAAAACCGTCACATCGGCTGGGAGAGGCTCGGCCGACAACCGCCAGGAGGTCCGTCCCATGACCGAGGAGTACGTCGACAGCTACGAAGACGTGCGGCGGTTCAGCCTGTCCGATGACCGTGAGCGGACGCTGCTCGACAAACAGACCGAGTGCTGCTTCATGTGGACGGCGAAGAACGGCGATCCTGTCGGCGTCATCATGAACTTCGTCGTGCGGGACGGGAGGTTCTGGCTCACATGCACGCGCCAGCGCAAGCGGGTGGCCGCGGTCGAGGCGCGGCCCCGCGTGGCCATCGCCGTGACGAGTCGAGGCACGAGCATCGGCGTGAGCCAGGCCGTCACCTACAAAGGCCGCGCCGTGGTGCACGACGACGACGAGACGAAGGCGTGGATGTACCCGGCGCTCGCGGCCCGGGTGCGGCCCGAGAGCGAGGAGCAGCAGACGGCGTTCGTCCACCACCTCGACACACCGGGCCGGGTCGTCATCGAGATCGTGCCCGACGGGCGCATCGGGTTCGATGCCGAGGAGATGTTCCGCGACTCACCGGCCGGACCGAGCCGCACCGAGGTCTGAAGCGCTGTACGGGGGGTCGGCCCGGGACGCCGGAACGCCCCGGGCCGCGGTTGGTCAGGAGACCAGCCAGAGCTTCTTGAACGACTGGTCCATGTTCGGCGGGTTCCAGTCACCGCCGGCGTCGCTGATCTTCTTCGCCGTCGCTGCGTCCTGCACGAGGAAGGTCGGCAGCGGCGCCGCCGCTCGCTCCTCGTCGAGCGGCATCCCGAGGCTGAGGCGGGCGGCTGCATCGACCATCAACCAGCCGGCGTAGGCCTTCGGGTCGGCGGACCACGCATGCATCGTGCCGGCCGAGATCTCGTCGAGGTCGAACTTGCTGAAGTCCTGCCCGTACACCTTCACCTTGTCGAGCAGACCTGCCGACTTGAGGGCGGCGGTGAGGCCAGCTGGCAACGAGCCGAAGGTGTTGAACACGTAGTTGATGTTGGGGTTCGACTGCAGCTTCGACGCCACCGCCGCGGGCACCTTGCCGCCGACGAGGTCGTCGATGGAGACGTCGAGCTCGTCGACCGTGCAGTCGGCGCAGTTCTTCTTCATCTCGGCCTTGTACGCCGCCACCTCGGACTGGAGCACGGCGAAGTCCGGGATGTTCACAATCAGCACGTTCGCCTTGCCGTTGGAGTCGACGATGGCCCAGTCGGCCATGAGTGGCCCGGTCTTCTGGACGAACGTCTGGTCACCGCACTGGGTGTAGATGTTGCTGTTCGCCGGATCCGGCGGCGTGGTGTCGTAGCAGCTCAGGATCTTGATGCCCTTGGCCTTGGCCGCCGCGGCCTGCTCCTTGTAGAGCGCCGGGGCCTCGCCGGAGCTGGCGATGAAATCGACACCGTTGTCGATGGCCTGCTGGAACGCGGGTCCAGGATCGCCGCTCTTCGAGCTGATCACCTGCAGGTCCCACCCGAGCGCCTGCGTCGCGGCCTTCATGCCGACGGTGATGTAGGGGCACGACTCGAGCTCGCACTCGAGCCACGCGATCTTCTTCTTGTCGGGCTTCTTGGTGAGCGGCTTGGTCACGCCGATCTGGGGTGACTCCGTCGTGTACTTGTCGACGACGGACTTGGCCGCCGCCAGCCCAGTGGCACCCGCCGCCACGCCGCTCGACGCCGTCGTCGTAGCGGCGCCTCCGCTCGACGCCGCCGCTGTCGTCGTCGCCCCGGCCGCCGCCGCCGTTGTCGCCGACGAACTGCTGCTGCTGTTGTCGCTGCCGCACGCTGCTACCACGAGACCAGCTACCGCTACGACCGCGAGCAGGCCCGCGCGTCCTCGCGTTCCCCCCATTGCTCCCCCTTCCGTAGGTCCACCGCTGCCTCCGCGGCGGATTCCTCATGAGACTCTACCGAATCCGATCAGAGGTTTGGTACCGTGCGCCAGTCGACGCTGTGGGAGGCGCCGTGGGGGACGTGCTGCGTATCGAACACCTGTCGAAGACCTTCCCCGGTCAAGCCGCGCTCATCGACGTCGACGTCGACGTGGCCAAAGGTGAGGTGCACGCCCTCGTCGGCCAGAACGGCTCGGGCAAGTCGACGCTGATCAAGGTGCTCGCCGGCTATCACCAACCCGATCCTGGCGACGCGGCGGCGTGGGTGAACGACGAGCCGCTCACACTTGGCGACGGCCACGCCGCCTTGGCCGCCGGCATCCGGTTCGTCCACCAGGATCTCGGACTCGTCGGGTCCGTCAACGCGGTGGAGAACCTTGCCCTCACCAACGGCTACCGAACCGGATTCGGAGGCCGCATCAAGTGGCGCGAGGAGCGGCGCGCCACGCGCAAGGCTCTCTCCGACCTCGGGCTGGAGAACGTCGACATCAAGAAGCCTGTGAGCGAACTGGCTCCTGCGCAGCGCACCTCCATAGCCATCGCGCGAGCGCTCGTGGGTTGGGAGCAGCACGCCCATCTGCTCATCCTCGACGAGCCCACGGCCACGCTGCCCGGCGACGACGTGGCCCGGCTGTTCGAAGTCATCCACCGGCTGAAGGCCAGGGGCGTCTCCATCCTCTACGTGTCGCACCATCTCGACGAGGTGTTCGAGCTGGCCGACCGCGTCACCGTGCTGCGTGACGGTCGGCGGATCGAGACCGTCCCGGTGCGCGAGCTCGACCACGACGGGCTGATCGAGCTCATCGTGGGCCACCGCCTGGAGACAGCCACCGCCACCGAGGCGAGCGCATCCGGTGCCGCGGCCTTGCAGGTCCGGGCCTTGAGGGGTGACACCGTCGAGCACCTCGACCTCGACGTGCGCCCCGGCGAGATCGTCGGCCTGGCCGGCATCACCGGATCGGGACGAGAGGACGTGTTGGCCCTCATCGCGGGCCAGATGCCCCGCGACGATGGCGACGTCTGGATCGACAGCGAGCCCATCCCGAACTACCAGCCCCACGCCGCCATCGGCGCCGGCGCCGCCTTCGTCCCGGCCGAACGGGGGGTTCGAGGCGCGGTCGCCACGATGTCGGTGCGAGAGAACCTGACGCTGTGCGACGTCGGACGCAATTTCGTCGGCGGCCGGCTGCGCCGGTCGAGTGAAGTCAAAGAGACGAAGCAGTGGATCGACCGCCTGTCGATCAAGACGTCGTCGACGGAAGCGCTGATCGCGTCGTTGAGCGGCGGCAATCAGCAGAAGGTCATGTTCGGTAAGGCCTTGCGCCTCACGCCGAAGGTGCTCCTGCTCGACGAACCGACGCAGGGCATCGATGTCGGTGCCAAGGACCAGATCCACCGCCTCGTCGACGAGGCGGCCGGGAACGGGATGGCGGTGCTGGTGGCGTCGACCGACACCGAGGAGCTCGTCCGGCTGTGCCACCGGGTGGTGGTGATGGCCGACGGGCGCATCCTGGCGACGCTCACGGGCGGCCAGATCACCACCGAACGCATCCAGCACACGCAGCTGCAGAGCTCCGGGAGGACGTCATCATGATGCATCGGCTGGCCCTCGACCGGTTCAGTGCGCTCTACCTGTGGGCCGCGTTCATGGTCTTCTTCGGCATCACGCAACCGGACACATTCCTCACGTGGACGACGTTCAAGCTGGTGTTCGTCGAGAACGTGATCGTCGCCGTCCTCGCCCTCGCCTTCCTCGTCCCGCTGGCCACGGGCACCTACGACCTGTCGATCGGGGCGATGATGTCGATGTCGCTCGTGATCACCGCCTATCTCGGCAAGGAAGGCTCGGTACCGATCGTGCTGGCGATGTTCATCGCCCTCGGCGCCTGCGCCGTCGCCGGCTTCTTGAGCGGCTTCTTCGTCGTGAAGTTAGGGGTGAACAGCTTCATCGCCACGCTCGGCATGAGCGAGGTGATCACCGCGTTCATCCTGCACACCTCCAGCCAGTCGATCACCAGCCCGTTCAAGCAGTCGTTCATGGACCTCGGCTCGAGGGAGTTCCTCGGGCTGCCCAGATACTTCTTCTACATGTTGATACTGGCGCTGATCATCTGGTTCGTCTTCGAACACACTCCGGTCGGGCGCTTCATGTTCGCCACCGGAGGCAACCCGGAGGCGTCCCGTCTCGCCGGCCTGCGCACCAACTGGCTGGTGTGGGGCTCGCTCGTGGCGTCGGGCCTCATCGCCGGGTTCGCCGGCACGATCTACGCATGGAAGGTCGGCAACTACGCCCAGAGCGTC
>DASXAI010000519.1:0-9339 GCA_036406775.1 Acidimicrobiales bacterium | reverse complement strand
GAGGGTCGCGGTGTCCGACGACGTGCTCGCCGGCACGGTGGTGATCGCGAGCAATTGGTGGCACCGAGACTTCCCCGGCGGAGTGGGCGCCAACGCCCTCACGGGCCAGGACCTCACCGACCTCGGCTCCGCCCCGCAGTTCACCGTCCGGGCCTCGATCCGGCCCGCCTAAATCACGACCGCCGATCGGTCGCTATCCTCGAATCAAGCCGAGCGAAAGGATGTGAGCGGTGGCGGACACCATCACCATCATCGACGATCGGACCGGCAAGCAGGTCACCGTCCCAATCGTCGACGGCACCTTCCCCTCGTCGGCCCTACGCGAGCTGGATCCTGATCTGCGCCTGTACGACCCCGCCTTCCTCTCGACGGCGGCGTGCGCCAGCGCCATCACGTTCCTCGACGGAGACGCCGGCATCCTGCGCTATCGCGGCTACCCGATCGAGCAGCTGGCCGAGCAGTCGACCTACCTCGAGGTCGCCTACCTCCTGCTGAACGGCGAGCTGCCCAACAAGCAGCAGCTCGAGCAGTGGACGTACGACGTGACCCACCACACCTTCCTCCACGACAACGTGCGCAAGCGCTTCATGGAGGGCTTCCACTACGACGCCCACCCGATGGGCATGTTCGTCTCGGGCGTGGCCGCGCTCTCGACGTACTACACCGACGCCAAGGACATCTTCGACGTCGACAACCGCGACAAGCAGATCCTGCGCCTCATCGCCAAGACGCCCACGCTGGCCGCCTTCTGCCACCGGTTCAGCGTCGGGCAGCCGACCGTCTACCCGGACAACTCACTCTCGTACGCCGCCAACTTCCTCAACATGATGTGGAAGGTCGGCGCCGAGTACGAGGTCGATCCGACGCTGGCCAAGGCGCTCGACATCCTGTTCATCCTCCACGCCGACCACGAGCAGAACTGCGGCACCACCGCCATGCGCGTGGTGGGCTCCAGCCACGCCGATCCGTACTCGGCGTGCGCGGCGGCGGCGGCCGCCCTCTACGGCCCGCTCCACGGCGGCGCCAACGAGCAGGTCGTGCGCATGCTCACCGAGATCGGGTCGATCGACAACGTGCCCGCCTTCATCGACTCCGTGAAGGAGGGCAAGGGCCGGCTCATGGGCTTCGGGCACCGGGTCTACAAGAACTACGACCCCCGGGCGAAGATCATCAAGCGGACGGCCGACGAGGTCTTCGAGGTCACGGGCAAGAACCCGCTCCTCGACATCGCCCTCAAGCTCGAGGAGGCCGCCCTGCAGGACGACTACTTCGTGTCGCGCAAGCTCTACCCGAACGTCGACTTCTACTCCGGCTTGATCTACCAGGCCATGGGGTTCCCGATCGAGATGTTCACGGTGCTGTTCGCCATCCCGCGCACGTCGGGCTGGCTCACGCACTGGGTCGAGCTGCTCAACGACAAGGAGCAGAAGATCGCCCGGCCGCGCCAGCACTACATCGGCTCCCCCCTACGCGACTACGTCCCCGTCGACGAGCGCTAAGTCTTCGTCGCCGTCCTCCGCTCCGCTTCGGCCGGCTCCTAGTCGCTCCGCTCCGCAATCGGTGCTCTCGCGGCCCGGCGGCGGACGGCAAAGCCGCACGCCCCCGATTTGACGCGCTGAAACGCTCTTTACGACACATATCGCGTACCAGAACGAAGTCAGTCGGGGCGGCGGTGGTCGGCCTGGAGGTCGGCCGGCACCTTGCCGGACCACTCGTCGTCGTAGGTCCAGTCGGGCTGCTTGCGCCGGAAGTCGGGATCCCAGCGCGCCACGCCCTCGGCGTCGATCTCCCGCAGCTCGGTGATGAGCGCCGGCTCGGCCGCGTCGGCCAGGTGCATGACATGGGCGTCGAACTCGACCCCGAAGGCGTCGAGGATGCTGCCGACGACGGCCTGCTGCTGTCCGGCCAGGGCGCAGCGGGCCCGGTCGCCGACCGTGGCGATCCGCTTGCGCACGACGTCGAGGTCGGCCTGGGCGCCGTCGTTGCGGGCCAGCGTGGTGAGACGGTCGGCGAGCTGGAGGCCGTCGAGCTTGCACGGCTCGCACTGGCCGCACGACTCGATGGCAAGGAACCGTGACGCGCCGGCGGCGACGGCCACCATGTCGGCTTCGTCGTCGAACACGATGAAGCTGGCCGACCCGAGCGAGGTGCCGGCGGCGCGGAACGCCTCGTACGTGAGCGGCGTGTCGAGTCGCTCGGCCGTGATGATGTTGCCGGAGACGCCCATCATGACGGCCTTGATGGTGCGACCGTCGCGCGGTCCGCCGCCGATGAGGTCGATGGCTTCCCGCAGCGGCGTGCCCATGAGCAGCTCGGCCACCCCGGCCTGGCGCACGTCGCCGGTGACAGTGACGACGACGGTGCCGGGCGACTGGTCGGTGCCCTCGGTACGGAACCAGTCTTTGCCGCGGGCGATGATCTTGGGCACGTTGGCCAGCGTCTCCACGTTGCTGGCCAGCGTCGGCGCCGCGTCCTCGCCCGGGCCCGCCATTTCGACGTGGGCCGACAGCCCGCTCTCCGTCCTCAGGTCGGCCTTGGTCTCCACCACCTCGTCCACGCCGCGCCGGAACGGCGGGGCGATGCGGGGAAACGGCGCCCGGCCGTCGAGCACCTCCATCAGCGCCGTCTCCTCGCCGTAGAGGTACTCCTCGGGGCCCTCGAAGACCTGGAACGGCACGTCGCCGAGCCAGCCGGCGGCCGTCATCTCGGCGATGGCCTGGCGGACGCGGTCGGCTTCGACCGTGAAGCGACGCTTGAGCGCCACGATGACGCTCGTCGCGCCGACGGCCCGCGCCGCGATGGCAGCCCCTTCGATGACCTCGTACGGGTTGAGGCGCAGGATGGTGCGGTCCTTGTACGTGCCCGGCTCGCCCTCGGCCGCGTTGACGACCACGGTGGTGGGCTCGAACGACGACTGGTAGTCGGCCACGGTGCGCCACTTGATGCCGGTGGGGAAGCCGGCGCCGCCCCGGCCCCGCAACCCAGCCGCCTCGATCTCGTCGATGATCGCGACCGGCTCGACCTGACGGGCCACCTCGATGCCACGTCCGCCGCCCGCCTTCACGTACTCGTCGAGGGTGGCGAAGGCGTGGGTGGGGAGCACGCGGTGGACGATCGTCATGGGATCACGTCTAGCAGGATCTTGCCGATATTGGCGTTGCTCTCCATGTAGCGGTGGGCGTCGGGCGCCTCGTCCAGCGTGAAGCGGCGATCGACGACGGGTCGCACGGTTCCGCTCTCGAACAGGGGCAGAACCTCCTGGGCGAAGCGCTGCGTGATGGCGATCTTCTCCTCGATGGGGCGGGCCCGCAGCAGCGTGCCGATCACGGCCGCTCGCTTGCGCAGGAGCTTGCCGACGTCGGCCCTACCCCCGCCCGTGAGGGTGCCCACCTGCACGATGCAGCCCTTGGTGGCGAGGGCGTCGATGTTGCGGTCGACCTCGTCGCCGCCCACGACGTCGAGCACGACGTCGATGCCACCGAGGACGTGCTGGCGCAGCTCACCCAGCCAGTCGTGGGGCGAGCGCTCGATCACGAGGTCGGCACCGAGGTCGCGGCACCGTGCCAGCTTGCCGGCCGACGTGGTGACGGCCACGCGCGCACCGATGGCCTTGGCGATCTGCACCGCCGCCGTACCCACGCCCGACGCCCCGGCGTGCACCAGGGCCCACCGCCCCGACGTCAGCCCACCCTGTACGACGAGGGCATCCCACGCCGTGATGAACACCTCCGGGATGGCGGCGCCGTCGGCGAGCTCCACCGTGCTCGGCACGGCCACCACCTGGCGCTCGTGGACCACCAGCCGCTCGGCGTACGCCCCGCCGCCCACGATCCCCATGACGGCGTCGCCGGGCTCCCACTCCACCGCTCGGGGGCCCGACGCCGCGACGCGGCCGGAGAACTCGAGGCCGGGGATCTCGTGGGCCATCGGCGGGCCGGGGTAGAACCCCATCCGCTGCAGCAGGTCGGCCCGGTTGAGCCCGGCCGCCACGACGTCGACGAGCACCTCCTCGGGCCCGGGCGCCGGGTCCGGCACCTCCTCCACCTGGAGGACGTCAGGCCCACCGTGGGAACGCAGCACGACCGCACGCACGGGCGAGCACCGTACCGCCCGCCCAGCCACCGGGTTCAGAGCTCGAGCACGAACCCCCACAGGTCGATGCCGGGGACGGGCGTCCAATCGAGATCGGGGCGGCGTGTGAAGCCGCGCCGGGTGTACAAGCCGTGGGCCGTGGTCATCCACGGCGTGGAGTGGATGATGATCCGTCGGCGGCCGTCGGCCCGGGCCCGCTCCACCACTGCCGCCACGAGGGCGGCACCCGCGCCGCTGCCTTGGGCCCCGGGGTCGACGGCCAGCATCCGAAAACCGGCCGCGTCAGGATCGTCGAACTCGGCCTGGGGGCTGGCGGGCGAGGTGGCGTAGGTGACGCCGCCGAGGACCGCGCCGTCGTCGGCCACGGCGACGAACACGTCGGTGTCGACGGCCGCGGCGCGAGTCCCGACATCGCGCAGCTCGTCTTCGTAGGCGGGTTCGCCGACGTAGCCCGCGACCGCCCGGTAGGCGGCGACGGTGAGGGCGCCGAGCGTGGCGTAGTCGGCCGGCTCGGCGAGACGGACCTTCACGTCAGGCCATGGCGGACTGGAGCCCGGTGTCGAGCGAGTCCAGGAACTCCTCCGTGGTCTGGAACGGCTGGTCCTTGCTGATGAGCAGGGCCAGGTCCTTGGTCATCCGGCCCGACTCGACTGTCTCCACGCACACGCGCTCGAGCGTCTCGGCGAAGCGCTGCACGTCGGGCGTGGCGTCCTTGCGGCCGCGGAACTCGAGGCCGCGCGTCCAGGCGAAGATCGAGGCGATCGGGTTGGTGGAGGTCTTCTCGCCGCGCTGGTGCTGGCGGTAGTGGCGGGTGACGGTGCCGTGGGCGGCCTCGGCCTCGCACGTCTGGCCGTCGGGCGTGAGGAGCACCGACGTCATCAGGCCGAGGCTGCCGAAGCCCTGGGCCACCGTGTCGGACTGGACGTCGCCGTCGTAGTTCTTGCACGCCCAGACGTAGCCGCCTTCGCCCTTGATGACCTGCGCCACCATGTCGTCGATGAGCCGGTGCTCGTACCACAGGCCGGCGTTGTCGAACTGGTCCTTGAACTCGGCGTCGAACACCTCCTGGAAGAGGTCCTTGAACTCGCCGTCGTAGGCCTTGAGGATCGTGTTCTTCGTCGACAGGTACACCGGGTACTTGCGCTCGAGGCCGTAGTTGAAGGAGGCCCGGGCGAAGTCACGGATCGAGTCGTCGTAGTTGTACATGCCCATGGCGATGCCGGCTCCGTCGTACCGGGCGACTTCGTGCACCTCCGGCTCGCCGCCGTCGGGCGTGTACGTGAGCGTCACCGTGCCGGGGCCGGGGATCTTGAGATCGGTGGCCCGGTACTGGTCGCCGTGGGCGTGACGGCCGATCACGATGGGCTTGGTCCAGCCCGGCACGTATCGCGGGATGTTGGAGCAGATGATCGGCTCGCGGAAGACGACACCCCCGAGGATGTTGCGGATCGTGCCGTTGGGCGACTTCCACATCCGCTTCAGGCTGAACTCCTCGACGCGAGCTTCGTCGGGGGTGATCGTGGCGCACTTGACGCCCACGCCGTATTGCTTGATGGCCTTGGCCGCGTCCACGGTGACCTGGTCGTCAGTGGCGTCCCGGGACTCGATGCTGAGGTCGTAGTACTTCAGGTCGATGTCGAGGTAGGGCCGGATCAGCTTGTCCTTGATGAACTCCCAGATGATGCGGGTCATCTCGTCACCGTCGAGCTCGACGACGGGGTTCTCCACCTTGATCTTGGCCATGCCTGCCTCTCACTTGTATTCGACTTGTCCGCCAGCGTAGCGGATGCGGCCGCGGCTCGGGCGGCCCGGACGGGTGCCGTCCTATGCTCGCACGGCGATGCTGCGCAGGTGGCGGGACTACTTCAGCGTGTGGTTCCGGCGGCGCCGCGACGCGCCCCGCGACCCGGCCGCGGCGAAGTTGTCGCCGCTGGACCAGGCCAAGATGCGGGAGACAGCCAGGCAGGCGGGGCGGTCGGTCGACCCGATGGCCTGACCGACGGGGTCAGGTCCCTTCGGCCGGCGGGGTAGCGGCCGGCGGCGTGGCGGGTGCCGGCGGCGTCGCGGGTGCGGGAGGAGCCTGGGCCGGTGGCGCCTCGGCCGCGGGCGTCGCCGCCGGGGCCTGGGCCGCCGTGCTGGCCGCCTTGTCCTCGCCGCCCCCGACCACATCGCGGGCCTTGTCGCTCACGGCTCCCGCCACGTCCTTGCCCTTGTCGACGACGTCGCTGGCCACTTCCTTGGTCTTGTCGACCGCGGCCCCGGCGACGTCCTTCGTCTTGTCGACGGCGTCGCTCGCCACGTCCTTGGTCTTGTCGGCCGCCGCGCCGGCCACGTCCTTGCTCTTGTCGGTTACGTCACTCGCCACGTCCTTGGTCTTGTCGACCGCCCCGCCGGCCGACTTGGTCAACTTGCCCCACCACTCCTTGAGGGTGTCCATCAATGTCATCGTTGCTCCTCTCCAATGACGGGCGCGGGGGTGTACCTCATTCTCGCGCCGTTGTCCGCCAGGCCCGGTCGGGTGGGGCGTCCTACCATCCCCCCATGGACTTCGACTGGCCGCCGGAGCTGCTCGCCCTGCGGGCCGAGGCCGAGGAGGTGGCGGCCAAGGCGGCCGCGACCTACGGCGTCAACGACGACGGCTGGATCGTCGGCCAGTCGCGCGAGTTCTCGCGCGAGCTCGGCCGGCGCGGCTGGATCGGCATGACGTGGCCGACCGAAGTGGGCGGCCACGGACGGACGCCGCTCGAGCGGTTCGTCGTCAGCGAGGCGCTCATCGCCGCCGGGACCCCGGTCGGGCTCTCGTGGTTCGCCGACCGCCAGATGGGCCCCACCCTCATCGCCTACGGCACCGAGGAGCAGAAAGCGGCGTTCCTGCCCGGCATCCTGTCCGGCAAGACGACGTGGTGCATCGGGATGAGCGAACCCGACGCCGGATCCGACCTGGCCTCGCTCTCCACCCGGGCGGTACGCGACGGCGACGAGTTCGTCATCAACGGGCAGAAGATCTGGACCAGCTTCGGGGCCGTGGCCGACTACGTGTACCTCATCTGCCGCACGTCCACCGACGGCCCGAAGCACGCCGGCATCAGCGAGATCGTGGTGCCGATGGACACGCCCGGCATCACGGTGCGGCCGATCCGCGACCTCGTCGACAACCGCCACTTCTGCGAGGTCTGGTACGAGGACGTGCGCGTGCCGGCGAGCAACCTCGTGGGGCAGGAGGGTGGCTCGTTCAAGCAGACGATGCGCCAGCTCGAACACGAGCGGGGCGGCATCGACCGGCTGTTGTCGAACCGGGCGCTGTACCTCGACGCCCTCGAGCGCGCCGACACTTCCGATCCGCTCGTACGCCAAGAGATCGCACAGCTCGAAACCGGGTACCGGCTCGGGCGGCTGTTGGTGCTGCGGGAGACGCTCCGCCAAGCGCCGCCGTCCTTCTCGGCCGCCACCAAGACGTTCTGCACCGAGCACGAGCAGCGCGTCGCCGATTTCGTCGGACGCGTCGCCGGCGCCGACGCCCTCGTGTGGGGACGTACGGCGCGGGGCGTCTGCTACGCGCCTGGCTACACGATCATGGGCGGCACGTCGAACGTGTTGCGCAACATCATCGGTGAGCGCGTCCTCGGCCTCCCCCGGGAGCCCTCGGCGACAGGGGCCGGCTAGAGCCGGCGCAACTCCTCCACCCGGCGGCTCGCCGGGGCCACGTGGATGCGGGCGTCGATGACCCACGCCGCGTCGGGTGACACGAGAACGGGGTTCAGCCGGATCCGGCTGATCTCGGGTACGGCGTCGACGAGGAGACCCACCCGGATGAGGAGCTCCTCGACGGCGCGGACGTTGGCGCCCAGGCCGGCGAGGGCCTCGGCGGCACGCGAGGACGCCACCAGCTCGCTGGCGTCGAGGTCGGTGAGCGGCAGGCTGCGGGCCGGGCGGTCGGCGATGGCCTCGGCGAAGGCGCCGCCGAGCCCGAAGGCGACGATCGGCCCGAACGAAGGATGCGACTCGACGGTGATGATCGTCTCCACGCCACCGGGAACCATGCACTGCACGACGGCTTCGGCCATGGCCACGCCGAGCACGGCGCGCATCCGCTCGTACGACCCCTTCAGCTCGCCCGGATCCTGGAGGTCGAGGGCTACGCCGCCGCTCTCGCTGCGGGCCAGGTGCTCGATGCCGGCCGCCTTCAACACCACCGGGTAGCCGAGCTCGTCGGCGGCGGCCAGCGCGCCCTCCAGCGATGTCACGGCGCGCGCCGCGCTCATCGGGACGTGGTGGGTCGCCAGGAGCTCGCGGGCGACGCCGAGCGGCAGCAGCGTCCCGCCCGGGCGGATCTCCAGGGCGTGACGGACGACGGCCTCGGCCGCCTCGACGTCGATGCCGTCGAGCTCGGGCACCTCGCCCTCGGGCCGCTGGCGCCAGCGGGCGTAGCGGACGATGCGACCGAGGGCGTCGGCGGCGGGCTCCGGGAAACCGAACGACGGGATCGCGGACCCGGCGGCGACGGGGCCGTCGTCACGACCGAGCGTCACGGCCACCACGGGCACGCCCGATCCGGCCGCCGCCTCGGTGATGGCGCGGGCCACGTCCTCGAAGGCACTGGCGATGGGCGGGACGTAGATGGCGAGCACGGCGTCGGCACCCGGGTCGGCCAGGACGTGGCTGAGTACCTCGCGATACAGACGGGGACCGGCCCGATGGGTCAGGTCGATGGCGGTGCCGACGGTGCCCTCGGCGGGGAGCACGGCGGCGATGGCGGCGCACGTGGCGGGGGCCAGCTCGGCCGCCTGCAGTCCCGCGGCTCGCACGGCGTCGAGTGCCAGCGCGGCCGGGCTGTCGGCGTTGGCCACCACCGCCACCCGTCCGCCCTTCGGCAGCGGCTGGGCGTCGAGCACACGGCCGACGTCGAACAGGCGACGGACGGTGTCGACCCGGATCACGCCGGCCTGTTGGTAAAGGGCGTCGGCGGCCACGTCCTCGGGCAAGCCGAGACCGGGGTTCACGGCGACGATCGGCTTGCGCCTCGACACACGGCGCGCGATGCGGCCGAACTTGCGAGGGTTGCCGAAGCTCTCCGTGTACAGGAGCACGACGCCGGTGTCCGGGTCGTCGTCCCAGTAGTTGAGGAAGTCGTTGGCGCTGACGTCCGCCTTGTCTCCGAGCGAGACGAACGACGAGATCCCGACGCCGAGCCGATTGGCCAGCTCGAGCAAGCCGATGCCGAGCGGGCCCGACTGCAGCGACATGCCG
>DASXAI010000518.1:0-3830 GCA_036406775.1 Acidimicrobiales bacterium | reverse complement strand
CGGCGCAGGCGCCATCCCAGACCGAGGCCCGGACGATCTTCCTGCGTGACTGCTCGGTCTGCCACGGCGCTGACGGGAAGGGCACCTCGAAAGGGCCGACGCTCGAGGGCTGGGGCCGCGCCGGGGTCGACTACGTCCTGACCACCGGTCGGATGCCACTTCCCGATCCGACCGCGAAGACGGTCCGCCGCCCGCCGAAGTACGACGAGCCCACGATCGCCGCCCTTGCCGACTACATAGCGACGCTCGTCCCGGGCGGACCGGACATCCCTGACGTCAACCCGGACGACGGAAACCTGGCGGCCGGCGGTGAGCTCTATCGCGCGCAGTGCGCGGCATGCCACCAGTGGTCGGCGAGTGGTGGAGCGCTGCTGCACCGAGAGGCGCCGGCGCTGCACGCCTCGACCGCGACGCAGATCGGCGAAGCAGTCCGCACCGGCCCAGGTGCGATGCCGACGTTCAGCGACGCCGCGCTCACCGATGCGCAGCTCAACAGCGTCGCCCGCTACATCCAGTACCTCAGGTCGCCGACCAATGCCGGGGGCCAGCCGCTCTGGCATCTCGGTCCCGTCGCCGAGGGCGCGGTGGCACTCGTCGCGGCCGGCGGCCTCCTCGTCGTCATCAGGCTCCTCGGCAGTCGGCCATGAACGACGCAGCCCCGCCTGACCGGCCGATCGAACGCCTCGCGGCCGCCGCGTTCGTCGTCGCCGCGCTCGCCGCCCTGGTGCTGATGTTCGTCTACTGGCGAGGCGGTCAGCCGCAGGTGGAGGGCCTCCTGATCGGCATCACGTTCGCCGCGCTCGGCGTGGGCTTGGCGCTATGGGCCAACGGACTGCTGCGGGGCGGTCCGTACGTCGAGCAGCGGGAGGAGCTCGTCGCCACTCCGGCTGAAGCAGCCGCGCTCCAGGCCGATCTCGAGCGCCACGGAGTCGTGAGGCGGCGCACGCTCCTACGCCGCACGCTCGCCGTGGCGGTCGCCGCCATCGGGGCGGCTGCGCTGTTCCCGATCCGGTCGCTCGGCCCGAAGCCCGGGCGGGCGCTCCTGCGCACGGGCTGGTCGAAGGGGACACGTGTGGTCACCATCGACGGCCAACCCGTCCGCGTCTCGGACGTGCCGGAGGGCGGGCTGCTGACGGTGTTCCCCGAAGGGTACGCAGGCTCGGCCGACGGCCAGACGGTGATGGTCCGCGTCGAGCCGTCGCTCCTCCGGCTCCCGAGCGGCCGGACGTCGTGGACGGTCGACGGGATCATCGCCTTCTCGAAGGTCTGCACGCACGCGGGGTGCCCCGTCGGCTTGTACGAGGCCGACTCCCACCAGCTCCTCTGCCCGTGCCACCAGTCCGCGTTCGACGTGCTCACCGGGGCGACACCGGTGAGCGGACCAGCGGCGTGGCCACTGCCGCAGCTCCCGCTCGAAGCGGGCGATGACGGAGTGCTCCGCTCGACGCGGGACTTCAGCGCGCCCGTCGGCCCCGGGTGGTGGCGAGCGTGAGCCGCCGAGCGGTCCTGGCAGCCGGTCTGTTGCTCCTCGCTGGCTGCGCCAGCGCCCCATCCGCGCTGGACCCGCAATCGCCGCAGGCGCGCGACATCGGTGGGCTGTGGTGGTTGATGTTCGTCCTCGCCGTCGTCGTGTGGCTCGTCGTCACGTCGCTGATCGTCTTCGCCGTCGTACGTCGCCGGCGAGGGGACTCGTCAGGGCGCCACGATCAGCCCTTCATCCTCATCGGTGGGTCGATCACCGTCATGATCCTCGCCGTCGTCGCCGTCTACACCGTGCGGACGACCACTGCGCTCGCGTCGCGGCCGGCGGCCCTCACGATCCACGTGGCCGGCGAGGACTGGTGGTGGCGAGTGACGTACCCGTCGCTCGGGATCTCCACGGCCAACGAGATCCACGTCCCCATCGATCAGACCGTGAACGTCACGCTCACGTCCGACAACGTCATCCACAGCTTCTGGGTCCCTCAGCTGGCGGGCAAGGTCGACGTGATACCGGGCCAGACGAACCACCTGTCGTTCCTTCCAGAACGGGCCGGGACCTACCGCGGCCAGTGCGCTGAGTTCTGCGGCATCCAGCACGCCCGCATGGCCTTCACCGTGGTGGTCGACACCGACGCGACCTTCCGCCAGTGGACTGCGGCCCAGCAGGCAACGCCCGCGGCCCCGACGGAGTCGTTGGCCCAGGCGGGCCAGGCGGCCTTCGAGAACGGACCCTGCGCCGGCTGCCACACCGTCGCTGGTACCAGCGCCACGGGAACGCTCGGGCCGAACCTGACGCACGTCGGCAGCCGAGCGACGCTGGCCGCCGACACGCTGCCCAACACACCCGCGGGCATGACGCGGTGGCTCGAGCACACGCAGCAGGTCAAGCCCGGTGCGCTCATGCCGCAGCTCGACCTGTCGACCGACGAGGTTCGGGCGCTCGTCGCCTACCTCGAGGGCTTGCGCTGATCCCATGGCCACCATCGACGTTCCCGGGTCACTGCCACCGCTGGACGATGCGCTCGACGACGAGATCACTGAGGTGTGGGAGGACCGGCCGCGCCTCCTCGGCTTCATCACCACGGTGGATCACAAGCGCATCGGCATGCGCTACCTCTACACCTCGTTCACCTTCTTCTTCGTCGGTGGCCTGTTCGCGCTGGTGATGCGGGCACAGCTGGCGGAGCCGAACAACACCCTCGTCAGCCCGAACCTCTACAACCAGCTGTTCACGATGCACGGCACGACGATGATCTTCCTCTTCAACACGCCCGTGCTCGCCGGCTTCGGCAACTACCTGCTCCCGCTGATGATCGGCGCGCGCGACATGGCGTTCCCTCGCTTGAACGCGTTCAGCTACTGGATCTTCCTGTTCGCCGGCCTGTTCATGTACTCGAGCTTCCTCGTCGGCAAGGCACCCAACGGCGGATGGTTCGCCTACACACCGCTCACCGGGCCCACGTACTCGCCGGGTCTCAACCTCGACTTCTGGGGGCTCGGCGTGATCTTCGTCGGCATCTCGTCCACGGCGGGCGCCGTCAACTTCATCGTCACCACGTTCAAGATGCGCGCCCCGGGCATGACGCTGAACCGCATGCCGATGTTCGTGTGGTCGCTCCTCGGGATGGCGTTCATGATCGTGCTCGCCTTTCCCGCGATCACGGTGTCCTCGGCGCTCCTCGAAGCGGACCGCCTCTTCAACACCGCCATCTTCGTGCCCGGGCGGGGCGGCAACGTGCTCCTCTACCAGCACCTGTTCTGGTTCTGGGGCCATCCCGAGGTGTACATCCTCTTCCTGCCCGCCACCGGGATGGTGTCGATGATGATCCCGGTGTTCAGCCGGCGTCCGTTGGCCGGCTACCTGTGGATCGCCGCGTCGCTCATGGCCATCGCGTTCATCAGCTTCGGCGTCTGGGTCCACCACATGTTCGCCACCGGCGTGCCGGCGCAGGCGATGGGGTTCTTCTCCGCCGCCAGCCTCGTCATCGCCCTGCCCAGCGCGGTCCAGTACTTCGCGTGGATCGGCACGATGTGGGGCGGCAAGGTCATCCTCGCGCCACCGATGCTGTTCGCCCTCGGCTTCCTCGTGATCTTCCTGCTCGGCGGCATCACCGGCGTGATGGTGGCAGCCATCCCCTTCGACCTCCAGGTCACCGACAGCTACTTCATCGTGGCCCACTTCCACTACGTGCTCAACGGCGCCGTCGTGTTCCCGATCTTTGGCGCTCTCTACTACTGGCTCCCGAAGATGACGGGCCGCATGCTCAACGAGCGTCTGGGCAGGTGGAGCTTCTGGACGATGTTCGTCAGCTTCAACCTGACGTTCTTCCCGATGCACGTCCTCGGGC
>DASXAI010000517.1:0-4258 GCA_036406775.1 Acidimicrobiales bacterium | reverse complement strand
CAGCATCCGCGTCACGGGGGGGGCCGCGGCCGACGGCGCCGGCCGGGCGGTGCGAGCGGCGTCGGAGGCCGAGAGCGCGCACACCGCGGCCCACACCAGTCCCCCGATGATGAGCAGGTGGAGCGTCTTGGTATCGACCGTCCACTTCAGGAGTTCGACCTTGCTCTTCGACACGACCCGAGCGACCACCAGTGCGACGGCGATGGTCTGCACGCCGAAGAGCAGCGCCGCGAGCCATCGTCGCTGCATGGCCTGCCCGAGCCCGGGCAGCAGCGCCGATGCGACCGCGCACCACAGCATGCGCACGACCGAGCGGGTGGCGATCGTCGCCGGCTCCGACGGCGGCGTCGGGGGCGCCAGCGTGAACGGCGATCGGGCCCGGGGCACCGGCGCGGCGACGGCGGGCTCGGCGACGACGACAACGTGCCGGGGCGGCCAGAGCGCGAGCGGGGGCAGCGGATCGGCCCAGGGAGTCGGTGCCGGCCGCGCCGCCGGAGGCGCCACCGGCGGCGCCCACGGTCGCGGCAAGGGTGGGGCCAACGGGCGGCCCCACACCACCGTTTCACGCTCGTTCATCCACACCAGGCGTGGAAAAACTGGCGTGAAATCGGAGGGGTCGGGAGGGCCGGGAGGATCGGGCGGGTCGGGACGGTTGGGCGGCGGCAACGGCGGGCCCCACACCGTCGGGGCGCGCCAAGGCCCTGACGGGCGCGGGAAACCGTCCGGACCCAAGCCCACGCCCGCTTACGCCCCCTGCGCCCGAGTGACGGGACGGCCCCGACGGGTCCGACCGCTCACTGCAAACACGTCGCGGCGCAGCGTACCGGAACGGCACGCAGGCGCGATGCCAATCGCGGCCATGTTGAGCAGTCATTACTCATGCGGCTGGTGCCCCTCGGAGTCTTGAATGGTCGCATGACGCCCCGGCAGATCGAGATCGTCGAGGCCACCGTGGACGGTCTCGACCTCCCTGCGCTCGCCGCCGACTTCTACGAGCGCGCCCTCGCCGCCGAGCCCGAACTGGCGCGGATGTTCACCACCGATTGGGAGGTCCAACAGGTCCGATTCGCCACGGAGCTCGACGCCATCGTCCGGTTGATCCGCTCCCACGACGAGTTCGTGGCCGCCGGCCGGGCCCTCGGCGCCCGCCACCGGAGCTACGGGGTCGTGGCCGCGCACTACCGGTTGATGGGCGAGGCGCTGATGGGCGCCCTCGCCGACGCCCTGGGTCCCGACTGGACCGACCAGGTCGAAGAGGCGTGGCGGCTGGCCTACAACCTCACGGCCGAGACCATGATGAGCGGAGCCAGGGTTCCCGTCAGCCCGCCGTGACCTCCGGCAGGTCGGCGAGGGCCTGGGCCAGTTCGCGCCGGCCCGTCACGCCGAGCTTGCCGTAGACGTTCTGCAGATGGTTGTCGACCGTGCGGACCGAGAGGTAGAGGCGCTCGGCGATGCTCTTGCTCGATTCACCTTGGGCCGCCAGCGTCGCCACATCGCGCTCGCGTGCGGTGAGCGGCACGATTGACGCCGGCGTGGCCAGTGCGGGCGTCCGAGCGCCCTCGCACGCGTTGGCCAGCGCTCCGGCCCGCACGAACGAGGCCGACGCCGCCCGCCGGTCGCCTCGACGCTGCGCGGCGCCTGCCGCTTCGGTCAAGGCCTCGGCGGCCAGCAGATTGGCGCCGATCCCGACGAACTCTTCTGCGACGGCGACCAGGACGTCGGGGCGTCCGCTGATGACCGCCCGAGCGTGGCGCGCATAGGCCGGCACGAGGAGCCCTTCGGCCTGTTCCGCCAATTCCTCCAAGCGGCCCACGACCGTGGGAGCACCACCGAGGCGGGCGACGTCGTGACGCAGCCACGCTTCGGCCCCGAAGTGGTCGCGCCCGGCCGCCAGGTCGGCCGCCGCCAGCAGCACCTCGCGGCCGCCGGGCACGTCTCCCGCCGCGACCCGCGCCCATGCCGGCCCGAACTCCTGGTCCGGGCGAGCGAACGCCATTTCCGCGATGGCTTCGAGCTCGGCCACGGCGGTCGCCGACGCGCCGGCGTCGCCGAGCCACGCATGGCCCATGGCGAGATACGAAAGGATCAGACGGCGCGGGCCGGCGAAGTGGTGCTCGTCGGACCGGGCCAGCGCGTCACGCAGCCACCGGACTGCCGTCGCCGGCCGGCCGGCGAGCACGGCCGCCCGACCGACGTGGAACGCGAACCACATGGCGATGTCGGGCGCCGTCGTCGGCGGTACGGCGTCGTAGTTGGCCTCGGCGAGCGCTGCGGCCTCGGCCAGGCGACCGGCGTCGAGCAGCGCGTGGATCTCGTGGATGGTGTGGATCGACGCGTCGGCGATGGCCACCGGCTCGTGGAAGTCGTGGCGATCGGCATAGGCGCGGCGGGCGCGGGCCACGGCTGTCTCGGGCCGGCCCATGGCGATCAGGGCGGGGAGCTCGGCGATGGCGCGCTCGGCTCGAGCCCATGGGTCGTCGGTCTCGGCCAGGGTTGAAAGCAGCTCGAGCGCCTGGCGGGGTCGGCCCGAGTACGTCAGCAGCATCGCGTCGATGATGGCCAGGGCGGCGGCGCCGGGCCGGTCCCCCACTCGCTGTCGCGCGATGGCGTTGGCGGCCAACGCCTCGTCGGAGCGGTTCAGGCCCCACATCAGATTGAGGTAGCGCATGCCGGCGACGAGCACATAGAGCTCGTCGTCGACGTCGGTGGCGTCCTCGGCCGCCGCCAGCACCGACTCGGCTTCCTCGAAGCCGCCGAGCTCGTGGAGGGCCTCTCCGAGGAGCAGCCCGGCCTCGGGCCCGGCACCGTTCAGCCGCGCCGCGCGCGTGAGCCGCTCGACTTGTTCGAAGTCGCGCCCGTAGCGGGCGAGGCGGGCGGCTCGGACGAGGAGCTCGGCGTCGGCCACGCCTGTCGCTTCGAGCCGCGCTGTCGCCACAGTGAGGAGGTCGCCGCGGCGTCGGCTCCCCCGCCGCTCGATCCGCTCGGCGTGCTCGAGAAGGAGGCGCCGGCGGCGCAGGGCCGGCATCTGGGCCCGGAGGATCTCGCCGTAGAGCGGATGGGCCAGGCTCACCAGTTGGCGCCGGCCGTCGATGCGCAGCGAGATGGTGCCGGCGTGCTCGAGCGCCTCGAGGACCGCGTGCCCCGCCGTCGCCTCGAGATCGGAGAGGCCCGCCGGCTCCCACACGGCCAGGATCTCGAGCGTCTCGCGCTCCTCCGGACCCAGCTCGCGCAGGCGGCTCTCGACCACTTCGGCCAGCCGAGCCGTTGTCATCAACGGACCGGTCAGGCGCCACGTGCCGCGCTGGAGGACGAGACGATCGTGCTCGAGCGAACCCAGGACGAGCTCGCGGACGAAGAGGGTGTTGCCTTGGCTCGCGTTCCAGATCTCGCTCGTCGTCGTGCCGTCGACCGGCGCACCGAGCACGAGGTGGAGAAGCGTGTCGATACCGGCGCGCGGGAGATCTTCGAGGTCGACGCGGCGGACGCGCGCCCGCGCCCACAACGGCGCCAACGAGGCGGCCACGACCTCCCCCGCCCGCACCGTGCCGACGAGGAAGAGCAGATCGGCGTCGACGAGTTGCGCCAGCAGCGTGGCGGACGAGGGATCGAGCAGATGGAGATCGTCGACCATCAGCACGAGCGGGCTTCCCTCGTCTCCGGCGCGCAACATCGAGACGACTTCGTCGAACACGGCCACGAGGTCGTAGCGGCGATCAGCGACGCCCGCCGGCAGCAGATGGGCGACGGCCCCGAGCGGCATCAGCCGCGTGCCGTCCGTCGCCGTGGCGCGGGCGACGCGCCGCCCGAGCGCCACCGCACGCGCCAGGCACTCGTCCGCGAGGCGGGTCTTGCCCACGCCGGCCGGTCCGTAGACGACGAAGCCGTGGGCCCGGGGGTCAGCCAACGTGGCTTCGAACAGATCGAGGTACTCGTCCCGACCGACGAGCGGCCATTGCAGCGGCGGCGCCGGGACCGGGGTCGCGCCGCTGCGTGCAGCCACGGAGCGTCACGGTAGCCGCCAGGCGCGCCCACGCCACCGAGAACCACCATGCTGGTACTCCCTGTCGCCGGCTCGAGGAGGACTCGTGCGCACGTTGCTCATCCGTTGGCTCATCCTGGCAGTGGCCATCGCCATCGCCGTCTCTCTGGTCAGCGGCATCAATGTGCACGGCGGCGTCGGTGGCTACATCCTGCTGGCAGCGGTGCTCGGTCTGGTCAACGCCCTGATCCGCCCCATCGTGCGTCTCTTCTCGAAGCC
>DASXAI010000516.1:0-2341 GCA_036406775.1 Acidimicrobiales bacterium | reverse complement strand
TGGCCCGGGCGACGACCCAGTGGCCGTCGATGAGGACGGCTTGGCCGATGCGGTCCGGGAAGTTGCTGCTGCTCGTCGTGATGTCGTAGCGGACCCAGGCGTGGTCCGGGGCGGTGAACACGATCTCCTTCACGATGCCCTTGGACGACCTCACGATGTCGGCCAGACCGCCGGTGCTGAGCTGGTTGACGGCGTCGTCGAGGCGGGCGCCGTCCTCGACGTCGGCCCGCTTGTCGGCCCAGTTGACCGACCCGTCGTACACGTGCGTATAGGCCTGGGTGACCGCGGCCTTGGCCGCGGCGGCGTCGGCCGGCTGCTCGCCCGCGGGCGGGAGCTGCATCGGCGCCGGACAGCCGCCACCCACGACCCAGAACATGCCGTTGTCGGCGTTGACGCTCGACTGGGCGACGGTCTGGTCGCCGTGGAGCGCCTCCACGTTGATCACGCCCCGCAGCACGTCCACCCGGTTCTCCACGGCCACGGCGAGGACGGCGAGGCCATGGTCGGTCGCCATGGTGTCGGTGCGGCCGCCCGGGAAGGTGGCCCGGGCGTGGTCGGCGCCCGCGCCGACCTGCACGACCACGACCATCACCGGCGCCTGCTCGGGCTGCCCGACGATCGACGCGGTCGCCGCGATCGACCGCTCGGGGATGTTGACGCCGAGGGGTGCGATGGCGATGCCGGTGATGGCGTCCGTGGACACGTCGGCCTGCACGACGCCGGCCTGCACGCAGTCGGCGGCCCCCGCCGTCCCGCTGTCGACCTGCGAGGCGTACACCCGCATGGTGATGCCGCCGGTGTTGCGGTCGAAGGAGTGACCGAGTGGACCGCCGGGCGCGATCTCGAAGCCGGGCTGGTTCACGCCGTCCTTCGCCTCGGGCGTGAACACGCCGCCGGGCTCGGCCGTCACCGTGACCGTGCTCGGTGTGGTCGCGGGCACCGAGCCCAGCTCGCTGGGTGCGCTCGTGTCGGTGCTGTCGCCGCCCTCGCCGTCCCCGCCCGCCGCCAGCTGACCGGCCCGGTCGCTGCGGAGCTCGGCCCGGCCGATGGCGAAGCCACCAGTGCCGGCGGCGATCACCGCCACAGCGGCGACGGTCGCCACCACCCGGCTCGAACGCCGGTGGCGGCGGCGGAGGCGGTCGGTGAGATCGACCCAGTCGGCGGTGGGCACGCGGACCCGTGCCTCGTCGGCGAGGTGGTCGCGCAGCGCGGCCTCGATGTCGTCGTGATCGGTCATGGCTCGATGGCCTTTCGGAGCTGGGCGAGACCGCGATGGATGAGGGAGGCGACCGTGCCCGGCCGGCAGCGCAGGGCGGTGGCGATGTCGGCGTCGGAGAGGTCGTGGTAGTAGCGCAGGACGAGCGCGGCCCGCTGGCGTGGTGGCAGGGCCGCCAGGGCGTCGCCGAGCTCGTCGGCGTCGAGATCCGTCGGGTGCTCGTCGACGACCCGCACCACGATGCGGCGGCCGCGGGCCGTGCGCCGGTGATGCGACAGGCAGCCGTTGACGACGGCCCGGCGGAGATAGGGAACCGGCTCTCGGACGCGTCCGAGGCGCGGGTACGCCCGGACGAACGCGTCCTGCACGACGTCCTGGGCGAGCTCGTACGACCCGGTCAGCAGGTAGGCCAGGCGGACGAGATCGTCGTGGCGCGCGTTGTAGAGCGCCTCGAACGACGGCGGCGCGGAACCCTCGACCGGCCGCAGCCGCCGCCCTCGATCAGGTGCCGGTTCAGCCACCACCCATTCCGACGCCCGAGCGGGCGCCCTCCTTGCAGTAACTCTCGCGCTAGCGGCGCGTCGCCAGTGCCTGCACGAGCGCCCGCATGCCCGCGGTCGTGCGCTCGACGAACTCGTCGTCGCGGTGCACCGCGCCATGGTCGAGCCATGCCAGCACGGCCTCGACGATCATCGCGACGAGGGCGTGCGTGGCCCATCGGCGGAAGGTCCGGTCGCGGATGGTGCGGCCGACGAGGTCGTCGGCGGCTTCGGCCGCGCCCTCGTGGAAGGCGTGCACGTACTCGGCGAACTGTGGCTCGCGGGCGGCGTGGACCCAGAGGAGCCGGTACCCGTCGGGGTCCTCGCGGGCGACGTCGAGGTGCGTGCGCACCACGAACCCGGGCCGGCCCTCGGTGAGGCCGGTGACGAACTCGTCGCCCAGCCGGGACGACACCCGCTCGAGCACGGCCCGGTAGAGCTCCTCCTTCGACTCGAAGTGCCGGTAGAGGATCAGCTTGGTGACGCCCGCCTCGGCGGCCACGTCCTCCATCGACGTCGCCGCGTAGCCCGTGCGCGCGAACGCGGTGCCGGCGGCCCGGAGGATCGAGGCCTGGCGCTCAGGACG
>DASXAI010000515.1:0-7167 GCA_036406775.1 Acidimicrobiales bacterium | reverse complement strand
CCCGAGATCATCTCGGAGCGCGACCGTTCCTACCCTGATCTCATCGCCGCCGGGAGCCCGTCGTGAGCGTGGCCGGCGCCGCCGCGGCCATCGACCGCACGGAGCTGGAGCGGTCGATGTACGAGCTCATGGTCGAACTGTTCCCGATCTGCCGGAGCATCACCGGAGCCGGATTGCGGGACACGCTGGCGCGCATCGGCAAGCTCGTCCCCCTCGAGCTGACCGAGGTGCCCACCGGCACGCCCGCGTTCGACTGGATCGTGCCGCGGGAATGGAACATCCGCGATGCCTGGGTCGCCGACGCCAGCGGTCAGCGCGTCATCGATTTCCTGACCTCGAACCTGCACGTCGTCAACTACAGCGTTCCCGTGCGGGCGCGGCTTTCACTCGCCGAGCTGCGACCGCACCTCCACACCCTCCTCGACCATTCGACCTGGGTGCCGTACCGGACGTCCTACTATGCCGACGCCTGGGGGTTCTGCCTCAGCCACGACGCCCTCCAGGACCTCGCGCCGGGCGACTACGACGTCGTCATCGACGCCAGCCTCGACGACGGCAGCCTGACCTACGGCGAATGCGTGCTCCCCGGCGAGATCGACGACGAGATCCTGATCTCGAGCCACGTCTGCCACCCGTCGCTGGCCAACGACAACCTGTCCGGGGTCGTGGTCGCCGCCTTCCTCGCCAGCGTGCTGGCGACAGTGCCGCACCGATTCACCTACCGGTTCCTGTTCGCACCGGGCACGATCGGCGCCATCGTGTGGCTGTCGCGCCACGAGGCGGACCTGGCCCGCATCCGCGGTGGACTGGTGCTCGCGTGCGTCGGCGACAGCACGCCGCTCGTCTTCAAGCGCAGCCGCCGGGGCGACACGCGGATGGACCGCGCCGCGGCCCACGTTCTCGCCCAGCGAGCAGCCGGCTCCGAGGTCGTCGACTTCTCGCCCTATGGAAACGACGAGCGCCAGTTCTGCTCGCCCGGGTTCGACCTGCCGGTCGGGGCCCTCACACGGGCCGGACACGATCGCAACGAGCGTCACCACACGTCGGCCGACGACCTGGCATCCATTTCGGCCGAGGCGTTGGCCGACACGCTCACGGCGACCCTCGACGTCCTGCGAGTGCTGGAGGACGACACCACAGTGGTCAGCCGCAACCCGAAGGGCGAACCACAACTCGGCCGTCGCGGCCTCTACCGGACGTTCGGCGGGCGGGCGGAGCAAGCGTCGCTCGAGTCGGCCCTTCTGTGGGTCATGAGCTGCGGTGATGGTCGCCACACGCTGCTCGATGTGGCCGAACGATCCGGACTTCCGTTCGGCATCGTCGCGGAGGCGGCGCAGGCGCTCGCAGACGTGGAACTCGTGCGATTCGAGGAGATCCGATGAAGGTGGTCCTGTTCTGCGGCGGCCTCGGCACCCGGCTCCGCGAGCTCACGGGCGAGATCCCGAAGCCCATGGTCAAGATCGGCTACCGCCCGATCATGTGGCACCTGATGAAGTACTACGCCCACTACGGCCACAAGGACTTCATCCTTTGCCTCGGCTACAAGGCCGACGTCATCAAGCAGTTCTTCCTCCAGTACGAGGAGTGGATCTCGAACGACTTCACCTTGTCGAAGGGCGGGAGCCAGCTCACCCTCGAGAACAACGACATCGAGGACTGGAACATCACGTTCGTCGACACCGGCCTGCACGCCAACATCGGCGAGCGCCTGGCGGCCGTCCGCAAGTACCTGACGGACGAGGAGATCTTCCTCGCCAACTACTCCGATGGCCTCACCGACCTCGACCTGCCCACCATGGTCGACACCTTCAAAGCCAGCGACAAGGTCGCATCGTTCCTGGCCGTGCGGCCCTCGCAGAGCTTCCATCTCGTCCACGTCGACGACGAGGGTGACGTGGCGTCGATCCAGCCGGTCGCCGAGTCGAACCTGCTCATCAACGGCGGCTTCTTCGTTCTGCGTCAGGAGATCTTCGACTACATGGAGCCGGGCGAGGAGCTCGTCGTGGAGCCGTTCAGACGCCTCATCAAGGACCGAAAGCTGCTCGGGTACCGCTACGAGCGGTTCTGGTGCATGGACACGTTCAAGGAGCAGCAGCAACTCACGGACCTGTACAACTCCGGCCGGGCGCCCTGGGAGGTGTGGAAGCCAGAGCCGGTCGGGCCGTTCGCTGGGTGACCCGCGAGGTCATCGGCCCCCGCTCCTCAGCTGACGCCTCATGAACGTGATCAAGCGCAACCTCGGCTGGCTGCTCCTGTCCCAGGCGGCCACGTGGGGCTGTTCCATCGCCCTGCTGCTGATCGCCCCGCGCAAACTCGGAGACAACGCTTTCGGCCAGCTCTCGTTCGCCCTGGTGTACGTGAGCTTCTTCGAGTTGGTGGCGCTGTTCGGCTCGGGAACGTACCTGATGAAGGAGATCGCCCGAGACACGACGTCGCTGGCGCGGTACGTCGTGAACACGCTCATCCTGAAGGTGCCGCTCACACTGGCGCTGATTGTGATCGCCATCGGGCTCGCCATCGCCCTCGGCTATTCGAGCGACATGGTGCTGCTCATCGGTGCCTACTGCCTCGGCATGTTCTTCAACAGCCTGAACAACGCCCTGGCCGGGGGCCTGCAGGGCATCGAGCACATGGGGCGACCGGCCCTGTGGGACGTCGCTCGGGCGTACGTGGGCACTGCCTTCGGGCTCATCGTCCTCTACAACGGCGGCTCGCTGCTCGCGTACGCGCTCGCGTTCAACATCGCATGTGCGATCCCGTTGATCGGCAACGCGTTCTACATCCGACCGTGGCTGCGCACTCGTACGCCCATCGACGTCCGGTTGTGGGGTCGGATACTGGCCGGTGGGACGCCGTTCTTCATCTGGTCGGCGCTCCTCGTCGTCTATGGCACCATCGACATCCCGCTGCTCGAGCGCTTCTCCGGCAATGACGCAGTCGGCTGGTATGCCCTTGCATGGCGATGGGTCAGCATGCCCGCCTTCTTCGCCGCCAGTGTGTCCGTCGCCTTCTTCCCCGCGCTGTCCGCCCAACGCGTCCATGTGCCGGAGTCGTTCGCCCGCACCGCCAACCGAGCCTTGCATCTCGTGGTGTTCGTCGCCACGCCGGCCGCCTTCGGTATCGCCGTCATCGCCGACACGTTCATCTCCACGCTCTACGGCGGCCAGTTCCAAGAGGCCGTGCCGCTGATGCGGATCCTCGCACTCCACATCCCGATCGTGGGCATGGACATCGTCCTCGGCTCCGTCCTCGTGACGGCCGACCGCCAGCGCCAGTGGGTGATGGTGGGCGTCATCGCGGCCATCTTCAATCCGCTCATCAATCTGGCGGCCATCCCGCTCACCGACTCATGGTTCGGGAACGGAGCCATCGGCGCCGCCATCATCACCGTCATGACGGAGTTGATCATGATGACCGGCGCCATCCGGCTCCGGCCCGCCGGCGTGCTGGATGCGCCCACGCGGAACCTCCTGCTGCGCATCGTGCTGGCGGGCGCCGCCATGATCCCCGTGGTTCTCGTGCTGCGTCCGACGCCGCTCCCTGTGCAGATCCTCGCGGGTGCCGCCACCTACGGCCTGGTGTCACTCGCTCTCGGCACGATCTCCATCCGTGAGATCCGGACGATGGGCGTGGGCATGATCGGGCGCGGGCGCCGGTCAACCGTCGCGCCGTGAGCACCGCCGTGCTGCCGGCCCGCAGCACGCCACCTCGGGACGGCGACGAGTCAGAATCTCTCGCATGATGCTCCCGCTCGGATTGCCGCCGCGTGAGACCGGTGGGTACGAGGTGCTCTGCCTGGGCGCCCACAGCGACGACATCGAGATCGGCTGCGGCGGGACGATGCTCCGCCTGCTCCGCGACTTCCCGGTGGCGCGGGTGGTGTGGGTGGTGCTCTCGGGGAACGCCGCTCGGGCGAAAGAGGCCCGGCGCTCGGCTCGCCGCATCCTCGGCCGGCGAGTCGAGTCCCGGATCATCCAGTGCTCGTTCCGAGAGAGCTACTTCCCCTACACGGCCGTTCCGATCAAAGAGTTCTTCGACACCCTGAAAGACGACGTCCGTCCCGATCTGGTGCTCACCCACTACCGGAACGACCTCCACCAGGACCACCGGATCGTCTCGGAACTGACCTACAACACCTTCCGCGACCACCTCGTGCTCGAGTACGAGATCGTCAAACTCGACGGCGACGTCGGAAACCCGAACGTCTACGTGCCGCTCGATGCCGGGACGGTACGGCGCAAGCTGCAGGTGGTGATGTCGAGCTTCGCCAGTCAGCGGGACAAGCGATGGTTCAGTGAGGACGTCTTCCGGGCGATCATGCGTCTTCGAGGCGTCGAAGCAGGTGCCCCGAGTGGGTACGCCGAAGCGTTCTACGGACGAAAGCTCGTGATCTGAGCAGGCACCGGACGCCCGAGGCGGGCTCGGGCACCCTCACCACGATCAGTCGCCGTGCAGTCACGAGAGGTGATCGGGCGGCACCGGTCGGCACGGGTCGGCGACCGGCCGGACGGCGCCAGGCGGGGCGGGCGCGGAAATGAGCCGCGAGCCTCAGGCGGCCCGCTCCGGCGTCGTGTTGACTCTGGCGGACGCCCGAGGACCGGAGGGCCGGGCCCCGCTCGTCACGTCCAATCGATCCGAAGGGCACGGAGAGATCATGGGGCCCATCGCCGAGCAAGTCCTCACCGGAATGTCACACGTGTCCTCGGAAGAGCCAGATCGCGGCCGTAGAAGGATGGCGATCCCGTGACCGGCTCGCCCGCTCTCGGGCCCGCACGCCGGCGAGGTCGTACCGTGTGGGTCGCCGCCACCGTGGCGGCCGCGCTCGTCGTCGCGGCGTGCGGAGGATCCCCGAGCCATGCCAAGTACGACATCGCCCCGACCTCGGTCGTACTGAGCCCCGGACAGTCGACGCAACTCTCCGTGAGCGGCAACACCGACGTGGTCTGGGGCCTCGAGGAGGCGGGTACGGGCACGACCGGCGCGACCGCCACCACGCCCACCTACCCGTTGAAGGTCTCGGCCAACGGACGGTACCTCGTCGATGCGCAAGATCAGCCGTGGCGCATCCAAGCCGACGCCGCATGGCTCATCTCCAGCGAGGCGACCCCGGAGCAACTCGACGCGTATCTCAGCACGCGCGAGGCCCAGGGATTCAACTCCTTCTATCTGATGGCCATCGTCCACGGGGGCGGATACGGCGAAGCGCCCCACGCGCCCAACGACCTCGCCGGCGACCCCCCGTTCGCAACACCCGGTGACTTCTCGACGGCCGGTGCCACCCCTGCGTCGGCTCGGTACTGGGAGTGGATCGACACCATCATCGACCGCGCCGCCGCCCATCACATGGTCGTGATGCTGGCGTACACCTATCTCGGGTGGAGTGGCGGCCAGATGGGCTGGTACCAGGAGATCCTGGCCCAACGCGACCGTCAGGCGCTCTACGACTGGGGCCTCTGGTTGGGGAACCGGTACAAGGATAAGCCCAACATCATCTGGTTCGGGCTCGGCGACTTCAACCCACCGGCCGGCTCAGAGGGTGCCCTTCGAGTGCGGGCCATCGCCGACGGGATCAAGGCGGCCGGGGCGATCCAGCCGTTCATGTCGGAGCCGAGCCCCCCGGACACGCTCTCCACCGACGTTCCCGACTTCAAGCCCGTTCTCGGCACGAACAGCTTCTACGGCTACGGACCCGACGGCATCGGCACCGTGTACGAGACCGCCGATCGGGCGTGGCGGGTGTCTCCACCCTTGCCGGCCTGGATGCAGGAGGGCACCTACGAGTCGGAGAACAACTGGGGCCACTTCAGCGGCAAGCCCTGGGACACCCGACGGGGCCGGTTCTGGTCGGTCCTCGCTGGAGGAACGGCGGGCGACGGCTTCGGCTCCGCCGAAGTGTGGAAGTGGCACGACATCCCGAAATCGCTGTCGAGTCCGGGCGCCACCTACGCGACCGCGGCGTTCAACCTCTTCGCATCCCTGCCGTGGTGGGCGCTCGAGCCATCCGGCACCGATCCCGGCTTCACCGGGGTGAACCTGATCCCCTCCGGCGCCGGGACCTGGGGCAAGCTCGACTACATCACCTCGGCCCGGACGACCGGGCACGACTGGCTCCTGGCCTACGTTCCCGTCACCGACAAGGGCGCTCGGACCTTCACCGTCGACATGACCGCCATGGCGGGGCCGACACGGGCGCGCTGGTTCGATCCGGCCACCGGCGACTACCTGGCCATCAGCGAGGGCTACTCCGACGCCAACACGGGCACGAAGGAGTTCACCACGCCCGGACGCCGCGACGACGGCACCGACGACTGGCTGCTGGTCCTCGATTCGTCGGGACCGGCACCATGCGGTTCGATCAGCCCGTCCGGCGTCTATACGGCTCCGACCGCTGTCCCCGCGGGCGTCGACTGTGAAGTAACCGCCACGCTCGCCTCTGATCCCTCAGTGACCGTGGACGCTGCGGTCACCGTGCGCTCGTAGCCATGGCCGACCCCACCCTCTCTGTGACCGTCACGAACTTCAACTACGGGCGGTACCTCGACCAGAACCTCCGGTCGATCCTCGAGCAGAGCTTCGACGATTTCGAGCTCATCTTGATCGACAACGCGTCCACCGACGACTCGCTCGAGATCATGCGTTCCTACGCGGCGTGCGACCGGCGCATCCGTGTCATCGCCCACCCCGAGAACCTCGGCATGTTCGCCAGCCTCGAGGAATCGTGCGCAGTCGCACGAGGCCGCTACCGCGTCCACGTCGACGCCGATGACTGGGTTCTGTCCCCGAATGCCTTCAAGGACCAGGTCGATCTCCTCGACCAGCACCCGACCATGGCCTTCGCGTACGCCTCTCTCGCCATGTTCGACAGTGGCGGGACGGAGATCCTGACATCTCGTCCGTATCCACACGATGTCGTCTTGACGAGCGAAACCGCGTTGGAGCAGCTTCTCACGTTCAGCCTGAGCCACAGCGGCATGATGCTCCGGCTCGACTACTACCGGGAGACGAAGGGCTATCCGGACGCCTACCCACACGTGAGTGATCAGCTCCTCGCGGTCCGCCTGTGCGAGCGCGGCGACCTGGTCGGCTACCTCGATCGGCCGCTCTACGCGTTCCGCCAGCACGGACACAACCTCCACCTGCGGCCGCAGCTGCAGGTGGTGAAGCACG
>DASXAI010000514.1:0-1652 GCA_036406775.1 Acidimicrobiales bacterium | reverse complement strand
GGGCGGGACGAACGTGATGAGCTTCTCCTGCACGACGCGCGGGTTGTCGCCGGCCTGGATGGCGAGGATGCCCTCGATGACCAGGTTGCGGGCGTGCACCTCTTCGCCGGAGATGCCCTTCAGGCGCGAGCCGACGGGGAGGTAGACGACGTTGGCCGAGGCGACGCCGAGCAGCGTGGCGATGAACGCCGCGGAGATCGACGGGCCGAGCGTCTCGGGCGCATCCAGGTGCGCGAGCACGTGGATGAGGCCGAAGACGGTGCCGATGATGCCCATGGTCGGGGCGTAGCCGCCGGCCTTGTCGAACGGCGCGGCCATCGCGGCGTGGCGCTTCTTCATGGCCGAGACCTCGGAGTGGAGGATGTCGGCCACCAGGTCCGGGTCGGTGCCGTCCACGACGAGCTGGAGGCCCTTCTTGGTGAACGGGTCCTCGATCGTGTTGGTCACCTCGTCGAGGGCCAGCAGGCCGTCGCGGCGGGCGGACTCGGCGTAGCCGACGAGCTCGGTGACCTTCGCGTTGAGGTCGTGCACCGGCGCGTTCATGGCGAGCATGTAGAGCTTCGGGATCGCCTTGATGGCGTCGAAGCTGGCGCCGGCGATGGTGGCGCCCATCGTCCCGCAGAACACGATCAGCATCGCGGACGGGTTGATGATCGCCATGACGTTCGAGCCTTCCATCGTCGGCCCCAGGAAGAGGCCGAGGAAGGCGACGCCGAGCCCGATCGCGGTGGAGGCCTTCATCGGGGGCCCTCGCGGTGGTCGGGCGCCTCGGCGGCGGCGCCGCGCACGAGCGTCAGGGACGCGTCGGTGGGACGGCGGCGGAGGTTGGTCGGAAGCGAGGCCGCCAGCACGGAGGCGCGCCAGGCCTGCACGGCCTCGACGACTTCCTCGGGGCGGTCCTTCACGAGCACCTTCTGATGCGTCGAGAGGGTCACCACCGTGTCCGGGGTCGAGTCGATGGCGACGATCAGGTCGGGGTTGAGGTAGAAGACCTCAGCCCGCGCGGATAGGTGGTGGAGACGGATCACAACCCTGTGATCGGCAGATGTCCGACTTGCTTAAACGAAAAGGCCCGCCATGTGGCGGGCCTTGTCAGCGTGCTACTTAGGCGCTTTAGCGCTTGAGGTTCACCAGATCCTCGAGCATGGAGTCGGCCGTCGAGATCACGCGCGAGTTGGCCTGGAAGCCGCGCTGCGCGGTGATCATGTTCGTGAACGTCTGGGCGAGGTCGACGTTGGACATCTCGACCGCGCCGGCCTGCGTGAAGCCGGTGCCGCCCACGCCGGGCGTGTTCTCGGTCTTCGTGCCCGAGTTGGCCGAGGTGGTCCACGTGTTGCCGCCCTTGCGCTCCAGGCCGGCCGCGTTGGAGAACGTGGCCAGCGTGATGCGGTAGTCGCTCTTGCGCAGGCCGGTCGCCGCGTCGATGTACGACACGCCGCCGGACTGGTCGATGGCCACGCCGGTCGCGTCGTCCGGGATCTTGATGGCCGACGTGGTCGTCGCCGGCGGCGGCCCCTGCGCGAAGCCGAGGACGTACTCGCCGGACTGCGTGGTCAGGTAGCCGTCGTTGGACACGGAGAAGTTTCCCGCGCGGGTGTAGGCCGACGCGGCCATCGTGGCGGCCGTCGGGTCACCCTCGGCCAGCTCGAAGA
>DASXAI010000513.1:0-11722 GCA_036406775.1 Acidimicrobiales bacterium | reverse complement strand
CACCTGATCGAGCTCTACAGCGGCCGCCTCGTCATCGGTGCCGATCAGTACCGCCGGCTGACCCGGCGCTCCGCCCGCGCGGCGGAGGCGATCGAGTCGGAGCTGGCCCACCTGGTCGTTGCGGTCGCCGGCGCGCGAGGGTCGGGGAAGTCGAGCCTGATCGCCGCCCTCGAGCAGGGCCGTTCGGGCCGCCTCGGCGACATCGTCGCCACGATCCAGGCCGAGCAGGACGAGATCATCCGCTCGTCGCAAGCGGGTGTGCTCGTCGTCCAGGGCGGCCCGGGCACGGGCAAGACAGTCGTGGCCCTGCACCGAGCCGCCTATCTCCTCTACACCTTCCGGTTCCCACTGGAGGACCAGGGCGTCCTGGTGATCGGGCCCAACCGCTTGTTCCTGCGCTACATCGAACGGGTGCTTCCGTCGCTCGGGGAGGCGGGCGTGGAGGAGGTCGTCCTGGCCGACCTCGTGCCCGGCGTCCGGTTCGGCGCCGTCGACACCGCCTTCGCCGCTCGGGTGAAGGGCGACGCCCGCATGGCCGACGTACTGGCCAGAGCGGTGTACGACCGCGAGCGCCCGCTCAAGGACGACCTGGTCGTGCCCTACGGCCTCACGTCGCTGCGCTTCACGGCGGCCGAGAGCGCACGCGTCGTCCGGTCGGCGCGCCGCCGGTTCCGCCGCCACAACGCCGCCCGTCGCTTCGTCGAGGGTGAGGTCTTCGCCGCCCTGGCCGCCAGCAGCCGCGACGCCGCGTCACCCGAGACGGTCCGGGACCGGACCCGGAACCACGACGTCGTGCGGCAAGCCCTGGAGCGGATGTGGCCCGTGCTGACGCCGGCCGAGCTGCTGCACGATCTGTTCGGTTCGTCGGCCCTGCTCAAGCTGGCGGCGTCGCGGTGGCTCACCGACGAGGAGACGGCCGCGCTGCGCCGGCGGCGCGCCGACGACGTCGACGCCGTGCGGTGGTCCGACGCCGACGTCGCCCTGCTCGACGAGGCCCGTGAGCTGCTCGGCCCGCGCCCGGCCCGCAGGAACCGGGCCGTCGCCGAGAACGGCGACAAGCCGAGCGACGAGATCCGCACCTACGGGCACATCGTGATCGACGAGGTCCAGGACCTCACGCCGATGCAGCTGCGGATGGCGGCGCGCCGGTCGCTCAACGGCTCGATGACCGTCGTCGGCGACATCGCCCAGGCCACCGGACCCCACGCGCCCCGCGACTGGTCCGACATCCTGCGCCACCTCCCCGACCGGCGTCCCGCTCGCGTCTCCGACCTCACCGTGGGCTACCGGATCCCGGCCCAGACCATGGCCCTCGCCTCCCGGGTGTTGCGGGTGGCGGCGCCGGCGCTCACCCCGCCGACGTCGATCCGGGAGGGCGACGCCGCGCCCTCCATCGTGCGGGTCGACCGGTCCGACCTCGGCCCGGCCGTGGTGGCCGCCATCGAGACGCTGAGTGCCAACGTGAGCGGGAGCACCGCCGTCGTCGTCCCCGGCTCGCTCGTCGACGAGATGATCGAGGCGCTCCAGACGGGCGGCGTCACCTTCGGCGTGGCGCCCCAGGACGGGCTCGACGCCCCAGTGACGCTCGTGCCCGTGAACCTGGTCAAGGGGCTCGAACTCGACGGCGTCGTGGTGGTGGAGCCGGCGCGCATCGTCGCCGAGGAGATGCAGGGCATGCGCGCCCTGTACGTGGCCCTCACCCGCGCCACCAAGACGCTCGCCGTCGTCCACGCCGAGCCGCTCCCCGAAGCCCTTCTGGACTAGGTCTTCGTCGCCGTCCTCCGCTGCGCTTCGGCCGGCTCCTAGTCGCTCCGCTCCGCAATCGGTGCTTCGGCGGCCCGGCGGCGGACGGCAAAGCCGCACGCCGCCGTCGACGAGTCGGCTCATGTTGCGAAATCCGCGCCGGTGCGCCGACTGGTTTGTCTGTACACGTTCTGGTCGGTGCCGCTGAGTAGCGTCACCGGCGTGTACTGCCCGCGGTGCCACGCCGCACTGGAGCCGCAGGATCGCCGGTGCTGGGCGTGCGGGAGACGGCTGGGGCCGTCGATCACGCGGCCGGCCTTCTACACGATCGTGATCGGTGTTCTCGCGGCGGTCCTCGTCGTCGGCGTGCAACGGTTGTGGGCCGCTGCCGACGAGCAGGGCAACGCCAAGTCGAACACCCACCCCACCACCACCGCCGCGCCCCCCGCCACGACGGTCGCCGCGGCGGCGCCGGCCCCCAGCGCCACCGCCGCCCCGCCGCCGCCCGGACCGGTGACCGCCACCGTCCAGGCGTCGAGCGCCACCGGCCCGGCCCAGAACGGGTGCGGCCAGACGACCACGTACGACCCCGCCAACGTCCTCGACGGCAACAACGCGACGGCGTGGCGGACGGGGGGCGACGGCACCGGTCAGAGCCTCCAGTTCACGCTCGCGGCCAACACTCATCTCACCCAGGTCGGCTTGATCCCCGGCTACGACAAGATCGACGACTGCTCCGGCGCCGACCGGTTTGCCCAGATGCGCAAGGTCACGGGCGTCAAGTGGACCTTCGCCGACGGCACGAGCGTCCAGCAGTCGTTCACGCCCGACCGCACGATGCAGATGACCAACGTCAACGTCGTGACGACCTCCGTGCTGCTCGAGATCAGCGGCACCACCGGCGCGAGCGGCCTCGACTACACGCCCATCTCCGAGGTGTCGTTGATCGGCGCTCCAGCCTGACGTCGTCAAGGATGTTTGCCTACGGCTGTTAGGCTTGCTAAACAGAGGCTCGTGCGGCGTCGCCTCCTCCTCCTGCCGGCTGTGGTCCTGTCCGTCGCTCTGGGCGCGGCGGCCTGCTCCGATGACGGCGCCGGCACCCGTGATACGGCGTCGGGCTCCGGCTCCGGCTCCGGATCGGGTTCGGCCTCGGGGTCCGGCTCCGGCTCGAAATCGGGCTCGGCCATCAGCGTCAACCCCAGCGTCACGTCGTCGGATCCGCTCGTGAACGAAGGCGCCGCCACCTACACGCAGTACGTGCGCCAGCAGGTCGACGAACTGGTTACGGCGACCAAGACGTTCACCGACGCCGTGCGCGCCGGCAACATCCAGGCCGCCAAGGACGCCTACGCCACGTCCCGGCAGGCGTGGGAGCGGATCGAGCCCATCGCCGGACTGGTGGAGGACATCGATGCCTCCGTCGACGCGCGTGTCGACGACTTCGCCAACGAAGACGACCCCAAGTGGACCGGGTGGCACAAACTCGAGTACCTCCTGTGGGTCAAGAACGACATCAGCCAGGCATCGGGCGCGCCCAAGCTGGCCGACCAGCTCGACGCCGACATCGCCAAGCTCAAGTCGACGATGGACACCACGACCATCCCGGCATCGGCGATCCCGTCCGGTGCGGCCGACCTGATCGAGGAAGTCTCGGAGGGCAAGCTCACGGGCGAGGAGGATCGGTACTCGGGCACGGACCTGTGGGACTTCGCCGCCAACGTCGCTGGCTCCAAGCAGGCCTTCGAGGCGCTGAAGCCGGCCCTCCAGACGAAGAATCCCGAGCTGGTGACGAAGATCGAGGCCGGCTTCGCCGACATCCAGGCCCAGCTCCAGGCCTACGGCGAGGGCAGCGGCTATCGCCCGTACAGCGCCCTCACCGACGCGGACAAGGCGAAGATGAAGACGACGCTGGCCGGTCTCTCGGAGAACCTGGCCGAGGTGGCAGGAGCCCTCGGTCTGCAGTGATGGGCCTGAGCCGCCGCACGTTCCTCTCCACCGCCCTTGCGGGCGGGGCGGCGGCGGCCGTCGGCACGGCGTGCAGTTCGGCGGCCACTGAGTCGTCCGCGGCTCCGGCCGTCGCGGGTGCGTCGCGGTACGTGCCCTTCACCGGCGTCCACCAGACGGGCATCACCCATCGCGGCAACGAGTACGGGCTCATGGCGGCGTTCACGGTGACGGCCGACGACCGGAACGAGGTGGCGGCCACCTTCCAGGCCCTCAGTGGCGAGATCGAGCGACTCATGGAGGGACGGCGCTACGACGAGCGCGACCCCAGCTATCCCGCCCTCTACACAGGGACGGTCGGGAACCCGCCTCCACCCGCCGACCTCTCGGTCGTGGTGTCCGTGGGTGCGTCGCTGTTCGACGAGCGGTACGGCCTGGCCGACCGCAAACCGAGGGATCTCGTGGCGATGCCGTTCCTCACGAACGACAAGCTCGACCCGAGCCGGAGCCACGGCGACGTGCTGCTCACGCTCACCAGCGCCCACGAGGACGTCAACCTCTTCGCCCTCCGCCAGTTGATGCGGGCCACGCGCGCCTCGATGACGCTGCAGTGGATGCTCGATGGCTACAACCGTCGCACCGAGGCGGCCCCGGGCGAGGCCGGTGTGCGCAACCTCATGGGATTCGTCGACGGCACCGCCAACCTCCGACCCGACGACGCGGCCGTCATGGACCGCTACGTGTGGGTGGCGGCGGATGACGGCGAGCCGGCGTGGGCCACGGGCGGCTCGTACCACGTCGTGCGCGTCATCCGCATGTTCGTGGAGTTCTGGGACCGGACGGCGCGGCACGAGCAGGAGGCGCTGATCGGCCGGCAGAAGAGCAACGGTGCGCCCCTCGACGGCCGGCGCGAGACCGACATCCCCGACTTCGCCGCCGACCCGGACGGCAAGGTGACGCCGCTCGACGCCCACATCCGCCTGGCCAACCCGCGCACCGCGGCGACCCAGGCCGACCTGATCTTCCGGAAGGGGATCAGCTTCTCGCGGGGCTTCGACGCCGGCGGCCGGCTCGACCAGGGCCTCGCCTTCGTCTCGTACCAGCGCCGCATGAGTCAGTTCCTCAACACGCAGGCGCGGCTCAAGGGCGAGCCGCTCGAGGAGTACATCCAGCCGCAGGGCGGCGGCTTCTTCTTCGCCCTGCCCGGCGCGGGGAACGGGTCGTGGCTGGCGCAGTCGCTGTTCGCCTGAGGCCGGCGGAGCGTCCAGCCGACGGTGCCGAGCCGTCGCCGGCGCGGTGGCGGCGGTGGACGGCCCATGCCGCCGCACCGTTCGTCGTCGCCGTGCTGGTGGCCGTCGGAGTTGCCGTCGGCGCGCCGATGCGCGCCAGCTATGGCGCCCGCACGACCGCCGACGAGCCCCACTATCTGCTGAGCGCTCTCAGCCTGTGGGAGGACGGCAACCTCGACGTCAGCGACGAGCGCGCCGCCGTGCGGTACCGCGCCTTCCACGCCGCGACCCTGCCCGTGCAGGCCGAGATCCAGCCCGACGGCAGCCAGATCGAGCCGCACGATCCGCTGCTGCCGGTGCTGCTGGCGGCGCCGGTCGGTCTGGGCGGCTGGCTCGGGGCCAAGCTGTTCATGGCCGCCCTGGCCGGTGCGCTGGGCGGGCTCACGATGGTGGTGGCGATGCGGCGCTTCAGCGTGTCGCCGCCCGTGGCGGCCGTGGCGGCCGTCGTGGCCGGCCTCAGCCCTCCGCTCGCGATCTACGGCACGCAGATCTACCCGGAGCTGCCGGGCGCACTGGTGGCCCTCGCCGGCTTCTGGTGGGCGACGGGCCGGCTGTCGAAGGGCGCGGTCTGGGCAGTCGGCCTGGCCGTCGTGGCGTTGCCATGGCTGTCGGTGAAGTACACGCCGGTGGCGGCCGTGCTCGCCGCCGGGGTGCTGTGGCGGTTGTGGCGGAACGGCCGGTCGACGTGGGCGATCGGCCTGCTCGGTGGCCTCGGCGCCGCCGCCGCCACGTTCGTACTCGGGCACGAGTGGATCTACGGCGGACCCACCGCCTACGCCTCGGGCTCCCACTTCGTCGCGGGCGACTTCAGCGTGATGGGTGACCGGCCCGACTACATCGGTCGCACGCAGCGGGTCGTCGGCCTCCTCGTCGACCGCTCGTTCGGCCTCGCCGTGTGGCAACCGGCGGCGCTGGCGATCGTCCCGGCGCTGGCGGTGATGCTCCGGCGCCGGCCGCGCCACGGCGTGCTGCTCGTGGTCCTGGTGGTGGCGGGGTGGTTCACCGCCACCTATCTCGCCCTCACCATGCAGGGCTGGTGGTGGCCTGGGCGCCAGACCGTCATCGTGGTGCCGCTGGCCGTCGTCGCCATTGCATGGTGGGCCGAGCGGCTCGGCACGGTGGGGCGGCGCGTTCTGCTCGGCGCCGGCCTGCTGGGCGTGGCGGCCTACGTCTTCCTGCTCGTAGGCGTGCTCGGCGGCCACCACACGCTCATCGTCGACTTCGACCGCACCCTCGACCCGTTCGTGCGCGTGGCCCGCACCGTCCTGCCCGACGCCAGCGTGCAGCACGCCGCCACGTGGTGGGGGATGGCGGCGTGGGCCGTCCTCCTCGGCGTCGTGGCCCTGTGGGCGGCGCGACGGGATGCGGCATGAGCCGTCGTCTCCGGCTGCGTCGAGCGATCCCGGTCCACGCCGGCGGGCCGTCCGGGGCCGGACCGGTCGTGCTCGTCTTGCCGGCTCGCAACGAGGCGCCTCGGCTGGCGGCGGTGCTGGCGCGCGTGCCGGCCGAGGTGGCGGGCCGGCCCGTTGCCACCATCGTCGTCGACGACGGCTCCACCGATGGCACCGCGGATGTCGCCCTCGCCGGTGGCGCCAAGGTCGTGGCCCACGAGCGGAACCGCGGCCTCGGTGCCGCTGTGCGCACCGGGTTCCGTGCCGCCTTGACGCTCGGCCCGGCGGCGGTCGCGTTCTGCGACGCCGACGGCGAGTACGCACCGGAGGAGCTGCACCGCCTCGTGAGGCCGATCCTCGCCGGCGAGGCCGACTACGTAGTGGGCTCGCGCTTCCGCGGCGACATCCGTCGCATGCTGGTGCACCGCCGGTTCGGCAACCGCGTGTTGACCACGGCGCTGGCATGGATCGCCCGCCGGCCGATCACCGACGGGCAGTCGGGCTACCGCGCCCTGTCGACATGGGCGACGGGCGCGGCCGAGATCATCCACGACTACAACTACGCCCAGGTGTTGACGCTCGACCTGCTCGACAAGGGCGCGCGTTACACCGAGGTGCCGATCACCTACGCCTTCCGCCAGTCGGGCCGGAGCTTCGTCCGGCTCGGTCGCTATCTCCGACGGGTCGGGCCGGCGGTGTACCGCGAGCTCAACTCGGAGGCGCCCGCCCGCTTCTCGCCGAGGTGACGGTTTTGCTCCTCTGACGTGCAAAACCGTCACGTCGACCTGGAGTGGGGCGGTGCGACCGACGCTCAGTCGACGACGACGTGGGCCCGGAAGTCCTCCCGTTCGCCATCCCACCGGTCGCGGTCGAAGGAGCCGTCGGTTCGCAGGCAGGCGGCGGCCGCCCACGCCATCGTGAGGGCGTGATGGGTGTTGTCGTGGGCGAAGAGGGCCTGGCGCCCGAGCACGAGCAGCCGCTCGTGGCGCGCCGCCCACGCCTCCAACGCGTCCTGCTGGGCCGCCCAACCTCGCCGGTAGACCGGATAGACGGTGGGGAGGCGCCGCACCGCCACGTCCACCGGTCGCGCCGGTGGTAGCTGCTCGCCCGCGAGGGCGTCCTCGACGAGGGCGGCGAGGGCATCGGCGCCGGCGCACCAGACGTCGTCACCCTGGTCGCACGGGACCTCGGCGCACAGCACGGTCCGCCCGGACGGGTCGGGCCCGTCTCGATAGTTCTTCGGCTCCGACAGCCTCGACACCGGGTGTGACGGGTCGGGGAGATAGTGGGCGTCGAACGCCGTATAGCGCGGCTGGTCGAGCGCCAGATACACGAGCGCCATGGCGCGGTAGCGCAGCCCGGCGCCGTCGACCGGCTCGCCGGCGAGGCGCGCCAGCGCGGTGGTGGGGATGGTCGACCACAGCCGATCGCCGTCGACCCGTCCACCGCCCGTCAGGTGGACGGTCACGCCGTCGGGCCGGAGATCGATCGCCGTCACGTCGGCGCCCGTCCGCAGGGCGACACCGGCGGCCGCCGCCGCCTCGGCCAGCGCCTGCGGGATCTGCCCGAACCCGTGCCTCGGATAGAAGAAGGTGCGACCGGCACTCCCGCGCCGTCCACCGAGTCGCTTGATGATCGACGTCGCCGTGCGGCTCGGCACCCGCCGCCGGGCCAGTTCGCCGTCGAGCTCCTCGACCGGTACGCCGAACAGCTTGCGCGCGTACGGGAGATAGAAGCGGTTGGCGACGGTGGGTCCGAGGCCGGCGGTGACGAGGGCGGCGAAGCTGTCGTCGGCGGGCGCGCGCCACGGCGCGGCGATCACATCCCGGGCGAGTTCGACGGCGAGGCCGGGCGGCAGGTGGCGCGCGAGGTCGGGTGCCTGCAGCGGGAAGTCGAGCCAGTGTCCCTCCAGGCGCAGGCGGCCGTGCCGTTGGCGGAGTTGGAGGTCGTCGCCCAGCAGTCGTTGCAGCTCGCCGAGCACGCGGGGCGGGGTGGCGCGGTGCAGTCGGTGACTGCCATGGTCGACGCGGACGCCGGCCACGTCGAACGACGCCGCCATGCCGCCGAGGTGGGGCGCGCGCTCGATGAGCTCGACGTCGTGCCCCTGGCGCGCCGTCAGCCACGCCGCCGCCAGCCCAGCCGGTCCGCCGCCCAGGACGAGGAGGCGGCTCAAGCGGTGACGAGGATGCGGGCGCTGGCGAAGGAGCCGACGCCCACGTGATGCCCTTCGATCTCGACGGTGATCGTGCCGTCGGGCGAGGAAGCGGTGACCAAGCCGCTGCGGCCCGGCTGGATGGCCGAGGTCTCGAGGAACTCGAGGAGGCCGGGCTCGAACTCGAGCTCCTCGGGGATGCGGCTCACGATGAACGGCGTGCCGACGCCGAGATCGGAGAGGCGGTGGGCCGCGGGGGCGATGTAGGCCGAGCCGGGGATGGGATTGCCGTGCGGGCACGTGGTGGGCGTGCCGAGCACGCGGTCCATCGCCTGTTCGACGTCGTCGGACATGACGTGCTCCCACTTGCCCGCTTCCTTGTGCGCCTGCGCCCACGACAACCCCAGGATGTCGGTGAGGAAGCGCTCGGCCAGGCGGTGGCGGCGCACGACGCGTTCCGCGAGCTGGCGTCCCTTCGGGCTCAGCTGGATCGTCCCGCGACTAGCGGTGACGAGCCCCTCGGCCTCCATGCGCTTGATCATCTCGGAGACGGCCGGGCGGGAGATGTTGAGCCGGTCGGCGATGCGCGCCTGGATCGCTTCCACGTCGTCCTCGTGGAGCTCGTAGATCGCTTCGCAGTACTCCTCGAAGGCGGGGTGGTACTCGCCGGGCACGGGCTGATGCTACCGGCGGCGTCGCGGCGCCGGTTCGGTGACAGTGGGCTCCTTGGCGCCGAGCATGCGCAGCGCCATGGTGGCGAGGTTCTCGGCGAACTCGGCGTCCAGCGGCTCGCCGGTGATGAGAGCGCGGAAGATGAGCGGACCGGCGATCATGTCGAGGGCGACGTCGGCGTCGGCCGGCGGCGGGATCTCGCCCCGTTCCACGGCGGCGTGGATGATCTGGCGGGCCTTCTCCCGGCGGTGGGTGATCACCTGCTCCCGCACCGCCGCCCCGAGTTGGGGATTGCGCTGGATCTCACCGATGAGCGACTTCATGAGCCGGCCGGCCTGGGCGTCGAAGGTGGCACAGCCTTCGGTGGCCAGGGCTCGGATGTCGTCGACGAGGCTGCCGCTCTCCGTGTCGTCGTCGAAGTCGTCCTTGATGGCGGCGACGGCGCCGACCACGAGGTCGTCCTTGCTCTGGTAGCGGCGATACAGCGTGGCGGTGGAGACGCCGGCCCGCTGGGCCACGCCCGCCATCGTCAGGCCCTCGTAGCCCTCCTCGAGGAGGAGCTCGATCGTGGCCCGCTGGATGGCACGGTCGGCCTCGCTGCTGCGGGGCCGACCGCGTACGGCGGGGGCGGCGACGTCGGTCACGGACATATTCAATCCGCTCGGACGAGGGCCGCGTCCAGCACCAGCTCGGACTCGACCTCCTGGACCTCTGGCTCGACCTCTTCGGCCGGCGCCGCCGCCCGGGAGGGCAGCCAGACGAGGGCCACGAGGGCGCCGACCAGCGCCACGGCCGCCGCGACGAGGACCGTGCTGCTCATCGCGTTCACAAAGGCATGGGCGGCGTCAGCCACGAGCGACTGGCCGGCCGAGCCGACCTGGTTGGCGACCTGCACGGCGCCACCGAGGGAGTCGTGGGCCACCGAGGCCGCTTGCGCCGGCAACTGGTGCAGGGCGGCGGAGTTGTCCATCGACGAGTGGTAGCCGGCGGCGAGCAGGCTGCCGAGGATGGCGACGCCCAGGGCTCCGCCGACCTCCCGGGTGGTGTCGTTCACGGCCGAGCCCACGCCGGCCTTCTCCCGGGGCAGCGAGCCCATGATGGAGTCGGTGGCGGGCGTCATGGCCAGGCCCATCCCGACGCCCATCGTGACGATGACGGCGAGGATCAGCCCGTAGCCGCTGTCGACGGTGGCCGTCGACAGCAGGGCCAGGCCGCCGGCCACGATCGTGAGGCCTGTCGCGACCATGGCCTTGTAGCCGAAGCGCTTGGTGAGCACCGGCGCCGTCGGCGCCGAGATCATCAGGGCCAGGGCCACCGGTGAGATGGCGAGGCCCGCCGTCAGCGTGCCGTAGCCCAGGACGAACTGCAGGTACTGGGTGAGGAAGAAGATGGACCCGAAGAGAGCGAAGAAGACGAGGGTGATGGCGAGCGAGGCGCCCGAGAACCGCGGGTTGGCGAACAGACGCACGTCGAGAATGGGGTGATCGCTGCGCATTTCCCACGCCACGAAGGCGATGAGGACGGTGAGGCCGATCACGAAGCCGCCGACCACCGTGGTGTCGGTCCAGCCGCGCGACGGGCCCTCGATGATGGCGTACAGGAGGGCGAACAGGCCGGTCGCCGACATCACGGTGCCGAGCGGGTCGAGCCGGGGGGAGTGCGGGTCGCGGCTGTTGGGGATCAGGAACCGACCGGCCACGAGGCCGAACAGCACGACCGGGATGTTGATGAGGAACACCGAGCCCCACCAGAAGTTCTCGAGCAGCCAGCCGCCGGTGGTGGGACCGATGGCGATGCCGAGACCCGAGACGCCGGCCCAGATGCCGATGGCCCGGGCCCGCTCGCCGGGATCGGTGAAGACGTTGGTGAGGATGGACAGCGTGGCCGGCATGATCAGCGCGCCGCCGATGCCCATGAAGGCCCGGGCACCGATGAGGGCGCCGGCCGAACCGCTGAAGGCAGCCACCAGAGAACCGGCGCCGAAGACGGCGAGCCCGGCGGTGAGGGCGCCGCGGCGACCGAACTTGTCGCCCAGCATGCCGGCCGTCAGCAACAGGCTCGCGAAGACCAGGGTGTAGGCGTCGACGATCCACTGCTGCTGACTGGCGGTGGCGTGGAGGTCTTCGACCAGCGTGGGCAGGGCGACGTTCAGGATCGTGTTGTCGAGGCCGATCACGAGGAGGCTCACGCAGAGCACTCCGAGCGTCCACCACCGGCGCTGGTGAGCCGTTGCTGTGTCCATCGGAGAGTCCTTTCAGAAACGAATACGTTTCGTTTCAACCGACGGTACGACAGGTCGATTCCGAAATACAAGCGTTTTGTATGTGGCGCTCGTCACGCCGGTCCCGCCGGGAACCAGCCCCGCCCGCCCCGCCCCGGCCCGCCCGCCCCGAACTGCGCCAGTGGCGCCCGTTGGGGCGGAATCCGCCCCGAACAGCGACACAAGCGCTCCGAAGGGAGCCCCCCGTTTCTCCGTCACACCCCCTTCGTAGGCTGATCGCCGTGGACATGGATCGGTTCTCACCGGCGGT
>DASXAI010000512.1:0-1889 GCA_036406775.1 Acidimicrobiales bacterium | reverse complement strand
GCCCGGGCCGCCAACAACGCCGCCCTCGTCGCCGAGCTGGACGAGGTCTTCGCGGCCCGGACACGCGACGAGTGGGGCGCCGCGTTCGATCGCGACGGCGTGTGGTGGGCGCCGGTGCAGGCCACCCACGAGCTCGTCGCCGACGACCAGGCGGTGGCGGCGGGCTGCTTCGTCGACACCCCCACGGCCGACGGCGGCACGGCGCGGATGGTGGCGACGCCGATCGACTTCGGCACGAGCCGATGGGCGCCGGCCGGCCCGAGCCCGGAGATGGCCCAGCACACCGAGGAGATCCTGCTCGAACTGGGTTACGACTGGGACACGATCACCGAGCTCAAGGAGGCCGGCGCCGTCGCCTGAGTGTGCGCCGGCGTCCCGCCCGATGCGATGATCCCCCGGTAGACAACCCGATGGAGGGGCGATGGCCGACATTCAGCGGTTCCCGGTCGAGGCCGGGCACATCCTTCTGTTCGCCAGGGCGATCGGCGACACCAACCCCGCGTACGAAGGCGCCATGAGCGGCGCCGACGTGGTGTCGGCCCCTCCGACGTTCGTCCAGGCGAGCGCCCAGTTCGACCCCGACTACTTCCTGCGGCCCAAGCCGGGTCAGGCCTGGTTCGGCTCGGGCAAGGAGGCCACCGGTCTCAAGAAGGGCGGCGGCGGTGGGGGTGGCGGCGGCGGTGGGGGCGGCGGCCTCCACGCCGAGCAGCACTACACGTACCACCGCCCGCTGCGAGCCGGCGACGTCCTCACGGGCACGAACCGGCCCGGTGAGACGTGGGAGAAGCAGGGCCGCCGGGGCGGCAAGCTCGTCTTCAACGAGTTCATCACCGAGTACCGCGACCAGAACGGCGATCTCGTCGTCACGGCGCGGGGTGTGGGTGTCCGGACCGAGAAGGTCGTGGAGCAGGAGGGCTGAGATGGCAGACGTCAAGGTCGGCGATTCCAAGAGCCAGGTCGTCGTCGACGACCTCACCCGGACCCAGATCGTCCAGTACGCCGGCGCCTCGGGCGACTACAACCCGCTCCACAGCGACGACCGGTTCACCACCGAGATCGCCGGCTACCCGTCGGTCTTCGCCCACGGCATGCTCACGATGGGGATGACGGGACGGGTGCTCACCGACTGGTTCGGCGTCGAGGGCCTCACCAACTACGGCGTCCGCTTCGTGAAGCAGGTGTGGCCGGGCGACACCCTCACCGCCACGGCCACCGTCACCGCCGTGCGCGAGGAAGAGGGCACCACCCTCGCCGACCTCACGGTGGAGACCAAGAACCAGGACGGCGACGTCGTCCTCTCCGGCACCGCCACCGCCCGCCTGAGCTGACCCTCCTGGAAACCGGGTCGTAGTCTGCGCGGCCATGTACCCGGGGGAGTACGCCACCACGCGCGCCGACAAGCCGGCGGTGATCATGGCCACGTCGGGCGTTACGCTGACGTTCGCCGAGCTCGACCGGCGGGCCAACCAACTCGCTCACCTGCTGCGGGCGAGCGGCCTGCGCCGGCTCGACCACATCGCCATCCTCATGGAGAACAACGTGCGGATGGTGGAGTGCTGCAGTGCCGGCGAGCGGACCGGCGTGTACTACACCTGCATCAACTCCTACCTGTCGCCCGACGAGGCGGCCTACATCGTCAACGACTCGCAGGCGCGGATCGTGATCTCGTCGGCGGCCAAGCGAGACATCGCCGTCGCCCTCCCGGAGCGGTGCCCGGACGTGGAGCGGTGGCTGATGGTCGACGCCGATGGCACCGACGGCGCCTACGACGCGTACGAGCCGGCGGTGGCGCCGTTCCCCACCCACCCCGTCGACGACGAGCAGCTCGGCACGGCCATGCTCTACTCCTCGGGCACCACGGGCCGGCCCAAGGGCATCCTGCGGCCCCT
>DASXAI010000511.1:0-1754 GCA_036406775.1 Acidimicrobiales bacterium | reverse complement strand
TGCTCGACGTTGCCGGCCCTGTCGACCGACCAGTACTCGAGCGTGTGCACGCCCTCGCTCGCGAAGCTCGGCTTCGAGATCGGGCTGTAGGTCTGCTCGGACCCGCCGTCGGCCTTGAAGTACGTGCCCTCCACGCCGGAGAGGCCGTCGCTGCCGGTCAGGGTGACCGCCACGTCGACGTTGTTCCAGGCGGGAGGCGCCGACGCGTTCGTGACCGGCGCATGCCGGTCGATCGACACCTTTGCCGAGTCGGCGGTGGTCGAGTTGCCCGCCCGGTCGACCACGGTCTGCGTGGCGAACAGGTTCGCGCCCTCGCCGCCGATCGTCGAGTCGGCCGGCGCCGAGGCGAGGCCCGACAGGCCGTCGGAGGCGCTCCAGTGGATCGAGACGTCGCCGGAGTACCAGCCGTTCGCGTTCGGGGACGAGGTGGGCGCGCCCGAGAGTGACGGTGCCGTCTTGTCGACGTTGACGCCGCTGACGGAATCCGACTTGCTGTTGTCGGCGTTGTCGACCGCGGAAGCCGTGTACGACTGGTTGGCGCCCTCGTGGAACACGTAGGGCGCGGGGCAGCTCTTGATCCCCGACAGGCCGTCGACGCAGGTGCTGCTCGCCGTCACGTCGCTGTTGTTCCAGCCGTCGGCGTTCGCGACTGGGCTGCGCGTCATCGTGATCGTCGGCTGTTCCTTGTCGAGCTTGACGGTCACCGAGCCGGTGCCCTTGTTGCCGACCCGGTCGAACGCCTCGGACGACTTGACGACGCCCGCTGTGGTCGTGGGCTGGTTCTGGGAGTCACTGGCCGGGCTCGGACCGGAGGCGACACCGGAGCCGGTATCGGTCGCCGTCCAGGCAATGGACGCGTTGGAGTTGTTCCAGCCCAGCGCGTTCGGAGCCGGGCTGACTGCCCCGGTTACGAGCGGACCCGTGTTGTCGAGCTGGTAGCTCAGCGTCTTCGAGTCCGAGTTGCCGGAGCAGTTGCCGCCTCCGTTGAAGTTCGGGTACGCCGTCGCGGTGACGTTCTGCACGCCCTCGCCGGCCCCGGCCGTCAAGTCGAAGCTGAACGGCGACGAGCTGTCCGTCTGTCCGCTTCCGAGCTTGACGCATGCGATGTTCGAGCCGTTGACGGTGAGCGTCATCGTCTCGCCCTGCTTGGCGAACACGGTTCCGCTTCCGTTCGTGTACGTTCCGGCGCCGCCGCTCAGCGACGCCGAGCTGATGCTCGACCCGTTACCGCCGCCGGCGCCGAACGCCGACCCGGCCAGCGCCAGCAGCGCCGCGGGTCCGAGGACGGCGGTGAGGAGCGCGAGCGCGCGCCTTCCCCCCGCCTGTTTCTTGCCGTTCACCCAACACTCTCCTTGTGTGCCGCAGACCGGAGCCGTCCCGAGGTTGCGAAGGGATTGCTCCGCGGACGCCGCCCTGCGTTTCCCCTCGGCGTCTACTCGAAGGTTCGGCGACTTCGGGACCACCGCCACTACCGGACGGTCTAGCTCCAGTAGCCCGGATGGATCAATTGCACCGCGCCGGCGGTGTGCCGCCATTCGGGGTATGGACGGTCGGCCTGTTCACATCTACGATGTGGGTGCGTCAAGAGTGCGGGTCTGGCCCGCCGCCAACCGGCTTCAGCGGCACGGTGGCAAAGGGACGCGGCTGATCAATGGCAACCGCTGGAAGGGAGAGGTTCTATGTCTGCGGATGGTTCGACGGGTCCTGTGCTGGTGCGTCAGGGGGATGTGTTGCTGGTCCCGGTGGAGGGTGTT
>DASXAI010000510.1:0-2836 GCA_036406775.1 Acidimicrobiales bacterium | reverse complement strand
GATGCCGGCGCCCGCCGCGCAAGCAGCGCGCCGAAGTCCGTGTCGCTCGACACCACCACCCGACCCTTGGCGTCGACGACGAGCCTCACGCCGGACTTGCAGACGGCAGCTCGCACTCACTAACGGCCGCCGCCGCGTACTCCAGAGCGGCGAGGACGTCCTCCCGCTCCAGATACGGATAATCGGCGAGAACCTCGTCGATTGTCCGGCCGGCTGCCAGCTGACCTAGCACCGCGCTCACGGTTACCCGCGTGCCACGAATGCACGGCAGGCCACCCATCTGTCCCGGGTCCAGGGTGATCCGCTCGAAGGCCATCGGTCTGTGATGGTACGGCTCGGGAAGCCGAACACTCGCCGGACAGCCCTACGAATCCTTGACGCGGGCAAGCGAAGTGGGTCAGCGAACGGTATGGGTAATCGGATCGGGACCGCCGGCCGTGGCCTGTCCGGGCAGGCGACACCGTGTCCGAAATCGTCGGATGCGTGTCACGTTCGGCGTGACGAGTGGCGCAGATAGTTCTTCGTGGTTCGAATTGTCCGTTCCGTGCGGAGAGTCGGACCGACGGCGTGGACGGTCCTTACGGTGCTGGCCGTCGAGGCGGAAGGGACTTGCGGGTCTGTAGTCGTTCGAGCCTCGGTGCGTTCGCTGGCGTCCGAGCTCGGTTTGGACAAGGACACGATCGCTCGGGCGCTCGTGCGTCTGCGCGAGGCGCGCCTCGTCGTCGCCGAAGCGGGCCGATTCGAGCACGGCGCCTACCGCCTGACGGTTCCCGCCGACGTCCTCCAGTTCACCGTCGCCGCCGGTCCGCTTGATCGTCGGCAGGCGCGCTCGCCCGAGCCGTTGGCCCTCCAGCTCGTGCTGCTCGAGGCGGGCTGATCATCATGGTGTCCACTCTCGTCCGCGCAACATTCCTCGTCGTCTACAGACAAGTGCCCGTAGGGCGGCCGTGAGATGTTGCGGGTGACAACTCTGTACGCGTCGTCAGCGGCGGCGACCGCCGCGTACTACACCCGCTACTTGGCGGGCGCGCCGGGTGAGAGGGGGGGGTGGTCTGGTGCGCAGGGCTGGGCTCGGACTGATTGGTCAGGTCGAAGCCGCGGAGCTGGAAGCCTTGCTTGGGGGCCGTGACCCCGTAGCGGGGACGCCGCTGGGGAACGTGTTGCGCGATCGGTCGACCGCGAGCGGCAGGGTGCTGCGGGCGGTGGCGGGGTTCGATGCGACGTTCTCGGCCCCGAAGTCGTTGAGTGTGTGGTGGGCACTCACCGCTGACAGCGCGCTCCTCGAGGCTCACGACGTCGCCGTGGCGGCGGCGCTGGAGCATCTGGAACGGTTCGGGTCGACCACCCGGATCCGCGTTGATGGACGTCGGCTGCATCCGGACACGGACGGGTTGACGATGGCGACGTTTCGTCAGACGACGTCGCGGGCCGACGATCCGCAGATCCACACGCACGCCGTGATCTCGGCCGAGGTGCACACGGACGACGGCCGTTGGTTCGCGCTGGACGCCCGCTACTTGAAGCGTCATCAGCGGATGCTGGGCGGCCTCTACCAGTCGGTGCTGCGGGCCGAGCTCACCCACCGCTATGGGCTGGCGTGGGAGCCGATCGTGAACGGCCAAGCCGAGATCGTCGGGATGCCGGGTGAGCTCCTCGAGGTATTCTCCAAACGAGCCGCCCGGGTCGACGCCGCCCTCGCCGTGAAGGTCCGCGAGTTCCATCGGCGCGAAGGCCGCGACCCCACAACCTGGGAACGGGCTGCCCTGACACGTGAAGCGTCGGCTGACACCCGTACCCACAGGACCGGCCACAGTGTCACCGATTTGCAGTCACGTTGGACCGGTGAAGCGGCTGCGCTGGGGTGGACACCTGAGGGGCTCAGCGCCAGACTCGACGCCGGCACGGTCGGCCAGACGTCGATGCGACCGCGCACGGTCACGGTCGAAGCGCTGGTCGATCAGTTGTCCGTGTCCGGTTCGAGCTGGGGCCGGGCCGATGTACTCCGGGCGGTCTGTGATCTCCAGCCGGCGGTGTCCTCACTGTCCGGACAGGCGTGGGCTGCGACTCTGGAACGGGCCGCCGATCGCGTCTTGGACGGTTGCGTCGATCTCGACCCGCCCGGCCCGGTGACCCGTCGGGTGTCGGATGGCCGGTCGGTGTGGCTCGAGCCGATCGCCCCCACTACACGAGCGACACCATCCTGGCCGAAGAAGAATCGATCTTGGCGTGGGCGATCGACGCCCAGGCCGACGAGGCCGTCCCATCGCCGACGATCCTCCGGGCCGGTCTGGACGTGGTGCAAGCCGAGGCAGCCGCCGCCGTCGCCGGCGCCGACCGGCTCGTTTTGGTGGTCGGACCGGCCGGGGCGGGCAAGACCACCATGCTGGCGCGAGCGGTCGGTGACCTGGCCAGCTGGCAGCGGCCGGTGTTCGGCGTGGCCCCGACGGCGAAGGCGGCCCGTGTCCTGCAGGACGGCACCGGCGCCCCGACGGAGACGGTCGCCAGACTGCTGCACGAATGGGAGCGGCCTGACCGGGCGCCGTTGGAGCGGTATCGGCTCCCGCTCGGCACGACGCTCATCGTGGACGAGGCCGGCATGGTCGGCACTTCCTCCCTGCACCATCTCGTCGAGCTGGCGGACCGTCAGGGATGGCGAGTGGCGCTGGTCGGCGATCCCCACCAACTCCAGGCGGTAGGCCGGGGCGGCCTGTTCGCCGAGTTGTGTGCCACGGGCCGCGTGCATGAACTGGCCCACCTCCACCGTTTCACCGACGCGTAGGAGGCGGCCGCCTCCCTCCAGCTGCGGGCCGGCAATCCCGCGGCCCTCGACGCCTAC
>DASXAI010000509.1:0-3723 GCA_036406775.1 Acidimicrobiales bacterium | reverse complement strand
GGCGACCGTCGGCTCGGTGTCGAACACGTCGAGCGCGGCGCCGGCGATGACGCCTTCCCGGAGGGCGTCGGCGAGGGCGGCCTCGTCGACGATGCCGCCGCGGGCGACGTTGATCACCCGCAGCCCGGGCTTGGCGTCGGCCAGCAGCTCCTTGCCGATGAGACCGACCGTGTCGGGCGTCTTCGGCAGGTGCACGGTGAGGAAGTCAGCCTCGGCGACGAGGCGGTCGACGGGCAGCAGCTCCACCGACATCTGCCGGGCCCGCTCCGGCGACACGTACGGGTCGTAGGCGACGAGCCGCATCCCGAAGGCGAGGGCCCGCTGGGCGACGAGCTTGCCGATGCGCCCGAGGCCCACGATCCCGAGGGTCTTGTTGGCCAGCTCCACGCCCTCCCACCGCGAGCGCTCCCAGCGGCCGGCGGTGAGGGCGGCGTGGGCCTGGGGGACGTTGCGGGCCTGGGCCAGGAGCAGCGCCATCGTGTGCTCGGCGGCCGAGATCACGTTCGACTGCGGGGCGTTCACCACCATGACGCCGCGGTTGGTGGCGGCATCGACGTCGACGTTGTCGAGGCCGATCCCGGCCCGCCCCACCACCACCAGGTCGCTGCCGGCCGCCAGCACGTCGGCCGTCACGTCGGTGGCGGAACGGATGATGAGGGCGTGGGCGCCCTTCACGGCCTCCAGCAGGTCGGTGGCGGACAGCCCCAGCCGGACGTCCACCTCGTAGCCGGCGGCCCGCAGGCCGTCCAGGCCGCGGTCGGCGATCTCTTCGGTGACCAGGACGCGAGGCACGAGGGGCAATTCAACCCGATCCGCCCCGCCGTTCTGGTGCGCGATATGTGTCGCAAAGGTCGCGAAAACGCGTCAGATCGAGTCAGGGGGTCGATTCGGCCGGCGGTGGTGGTGGGGCGGTGGTCGGGTCGGGCAGCGTGGTGGTGGGGGCGGGTTGGGCCTGGAGGGCGGCGTCGACGCCACGCAGGATGCCCCATACCCCGCCGGACGTGGTGCGGTAGTCGTACAGCGAGCCGCCGACGGCGTCGGTGTCGGTCAGCGCCTTCACGAAGTCACGGACCTCGGCCTCGCTCACGACGTCGGCGATGCCGCCGATCGGGTGCACCTTCAGGTTCGGGTCGCCCACGAGAGCCCGCATGCGCCGCACGCTCTCGGTCACGTACGTGTAGCCGCTGTGGTACGGGTCGTCGCGGAAGCTCCAGTACGCCATCGGGAGCCAGACGTCGTAGTAGGGCTTGAGGTCGGCCCATGGGAACGTCGGCCAGTACAGCGGGTTGACGACTTCGGTCTGCACCGCCGGCATCACGATGGCGCCGAGAGCGACGTGAGCGCCGACGGCCTCCCGCAGCCGCTTCGACAAGTCGACCAGCCGGACGCTGCGCTCGACCGGATCCTTCACCGCCTGGTTGTCCTCGATGTCGACGGCCACGCCGTCGAACCGTTGGCCGCCCGAGTCGAAGTGCACGATCTGCAGCAGCCGCTCGAGGTCGAGGTTCACGTCGTTGAAGTTCGGGTAGTACCAGCCGACGACCTTGATGTCGTGGGCGTGCGCCTTCTCGAGGAACGGCTGCAGCAACTCGGGGGCCACGATGCCGTCGGGCGTGCGCGCGTCGTTGCGCGCCGCCTGCAAGTAGATCGTCTTGACGCCGAGCGCGGCCATGGTGTCGACGTCGGCGGCCGTGATCGTCGGCGTCACCCCGCCCTGCTGGTAGGCGGGCACGTAGTCGAACACGTCGACCCAGGTGCCGAGCCCCTCGTAGGCGTGCACGGTGAAGTCGCCGCCCTTCGGTCCGGCCGACGTGGGCGCCGCCGCCGCCTTCTCGACGTCACGCGGGCTGTCGTGGCGCACCACGGCCACCACGGCGGCGATGACCACGAGCAGCGCCAACCCGCCGGCGAGCAGACCCAACCTCGCCCGTGCGCTGGAGGGCAGGTTCAAGACAGCAGCGTCGCCAGTCGGGTGAGGCCCTCGCCCAGGTCGTCGTCACCGAGGGCGAAGGAGAAGCGCCCGTAGCCCGGCGCGCCGAACGCCTCGCCCGGCACGAACGCCACCTTGGCCTCGGACAGCACGACGTCGGCGAGCGCCATCGAACTGTCGATGGTGCGCCCCGCGATGGTGCGCCCGATGACGCCGTCGAACGACGGGAAGCAGTAGAACGCGCCTTGGGGTTCGAGGCACGATACGCCCGGGATCCCACCCAGCAGCTTGTGCGCCGTCTTGCCCCGGCGGTCGAAGGCGGCCCGCATCTCGCCCACCGCGACCAGGTCGCCGGTGACCGCCGCCATCGCCGCCGCCTGGGCCACGTTGCAGACGTTCGACGTCTGGTGCGACTGGAGATTGGTGGCGGCCGTGACGACGTCGGTGGGACCGATCATCCAGCCGACCCGCCATCCGGTCATGGCGTACGTCTTGGCCACGCCGTTCAGGATCACGCACGTGTCGGCCAGGTCCGGGACGGCGGTGGCGATCGACGTGAACTCATGGCCATCGAACGTGAGGTGTTCGTAGATCTCGTCGGTGACGACCCAGACGCCGTGCTCCACCGCCCACTGCCCGATGGCCTCCACCTCGTCGGGCGGGTAGACGGCGCCCGTCGGGTTGCTGGGCGACACGAACAGCAGCGCCTTGGTGCGCGGTGTGCGGGCCGCCTCCAGCTGGTCGAGGCTGACACGGAAGCCCGACCGCACGTCGGTGGCGATCTCCACCGGGACGCCTCCGGCGAGGGTGATGGCCTCCGGATACGTCGTCCAGTAGGGCGCCGGCAGGAGCACCTCGTCGCCGGGGTCGAGCAGCGTGGCGAAGGTGTTGTAGACGGCCTGCTTGCCGCCGTTGGTGACGAGGACGTTCGCCGCGGCGCAGTCGAAGCCGGAGTCACGCTTGGTCTTCACGGCGATCGCCGACCGCAGCTCGGGCAGGCCGCCGACCGGCGTGTAGTGGTGGTTCTTCGGGTCGCGGCACGCGGCGATGGCGGCCTCCACGATGTGCGGTGGCGTGGGGAAGTCGGGCTCGCCAGCACCGAAGCCGATCACGTCCTCCCCGGCCGCCTTCAGGGCCTTGGCCTTGGCGTCGACGGCCAGCGTGGCCGACTCGGCGATGCCGCCAATCCTTCGGGAGATCCGGTTCACGCCTGCCAGGATGGCACAGTGACTCCCCCGGCCCCTGCGCACATTCGCATCCCGCCCGACCTGCTTCCCGCCGACGGCCGGTTCGGTTGCGGGCCGTCGAAGGTACCGGTGTCGGCGGTGCAGGCGCTGGCCGACGTGGGCGCGTCGTTCCTCGGGACGTCGCATCGTCAGGCGCCGGTCAGGAACGTCGTGGCCCGCATCCGGGCCGGCCTCCACGACCTCTTCTCGCTGCCGCCCGGGTGGGAGGTCGTGCTCGGCAACGGCGGCACGACGGCGTTCTGGGACGTCGCGACGTTCGGTCTCATCGAGTGGAAGAGTCAGCACTGCAGCTTCGGCGAATTCTCGGCCAAGTTCGCGGCCGCTGCCGACGCCGCGCCGCACCTGGCGCCGCCCGACGTCATCTCGGCACCGGCCGGATCGCACCCGAGGCCGGCGGCCGACCCCGCCGTCGACGTGTACGCCCTCACCCACAACGAGACGTCGACGGGCGTCATGATGGCGCTGGAGCGCCCCGTCGGCGCCGACGGGCTCATCGTCGTCGACGCCACCTCGGGTGCCGGCGGCCTGCCGTGGGACCCCACCCAG
>DASXAI010000508.1:0-2226 GCA_036406775.1 Acidimicrobiales bacterium | reverse complement strand
GAAGGAGGCGGTCACACCGGCCAGTCTGGCGGCCTGAGGTGAACGCGCCGTGAACGGCCGGCGTCGCGTCCCTACATCTGCATGGTTTCGTAGACCTCGACGCGGCCGCCGGCCGCCAGCACCGGGCAACCCTTGGCCATGGCGACTGCGGCATCGAGGCTGTCGGCATCGACGACCGAATACCCGGTGAGCTTCGATGCGCCGGACGGCGACACGGCGCCGTCGGATCCGACGGTCGAGGAGTTCGAGAAGGGCGCGCCACCGTCGACGATCGCCGGGCCCAGCTGGCCGAACCAGCTCATCCAGGCGTCCATGACCGCCTTCTGCTGCTCCTCGGTGTCGGGCACCGATCCACCCGTGTAGGCGAGCATGAACTTCGTCATGAGGAGCTCCTTCGCAGGTCGTTTCGGCTAATGCCGAAATAGGTGAACACCGAAACGGACCTGTTGTCAAGGTAAGGTCCGCAGGCCGTGACCGACGTGCAGCGCGTGCTCGCCGCCCTCGCCTCCCCCGTGCGCCGCGAGATCTTGTGGCGCATCTGGGACGAGGAACTGCCGGCCGGCGCCATCGCGGCTGTCTTCGAGGTGAGCGCGCCCACGATCTCCGAGCACCTGGCCGTGTTGCGCGACGCCGAACTCGTCACCATGACGGTCGACGGCAGTTTCCGTCGATACCGCGCCCGCCGCGACCGGCTGCGGGGCCTCCAGTCGCTGCTCCTCGCCGAATCGACGAAGTGGGTGCCGGCCGACGACCTGCCGGAGCGGGAGCTGGCCACGGCGCGTGCCGTCCCGATGGTGATCGGCTGGGTCGACGTGGCGGTGGACCGGTCGACGGCGTTCACCGCGTTCACCGATCCGGTCGTCTACGGCCGGTGGCTCGGCGTGCCGGTCACGCTCGAGCACGGCCGCTTTGCCTGCACGATGGAGTTCGGCACCGTCGTGCGCGGCAGCTACGAGCACGTCGTCGCGCCGTCGCTCATCGCCTTCGAGTGGGACTTCGAGGACGAGGCCGTGCCGGTGCCGGGCGGCGAGCGCCGGGCTTACCTCCGGTTCGACGAGCTTCCCGGTGGCGGGACGCGGGTCGAGGTGCACCAGCTCGTCGACGACGAGGAGCAAGCCCGATTCATGCAGGTGGCGTGGTCGATGGTGCTCGGTCGCTTCAAGGACGGCGTCGTCGACGCCAGCCGGCCGCGGCTGCGGGCGCCGCGACCGAAGCGCTCGCGCTGAACCTCACTCCGGAATGGCGTGGTCGCGGCCGTTCTCATCGACGAACCCGTAGTCGGCACCGAGTTCGGCCACCCAGAAACGCCGGCCCGTGCGGGCCATGACGTCGCGATCGCCGGCGAGGGCCACGACGGCCCGGCCGGTGTAGCGCGGCGTTTCGAGAAGATCCATGTCGCCGTACAAGGCCGTCACCCGGTCGGGCTCGGCCACCGCACCGGCGTCGAGGTTCTCGGTGCGAGTGACGTTCGGCCAGAGCGACACCACGGCCACGGCGTGGTCGTGCAGATCCTCGGCCATGTCAGCCGTCATCTTGTCGAGCGCCGCCTTCCCCGCGCCGTAGGCGACGTTGTAGCGGTACCGCTCGGCGCCGCGGGCCGACACGTTGACGATGAGCCCCGAGCCGGCGTTCAGGAGGAGTGGCGCGGCGTGGTACGAGGCTACGTAGGCCGAGCGGGTGCCGGCGTCCACGACCTCGTGCCAGATCTCGAGCGGCAGCTCCCAGAACCGGTGGCCGATGGTGCTGCCGAAGCGGGCGGCGTCGAAGACGCTGTTGACCAGCAGGTCGACGCGGCCCTGCTCGGCCGTGACCTGGGCGAAGACGCGGGCCACGTCGTCGTCGTCGGTGTAGTCACAGCGCAGCGCGATGGCCGTCCCGCCCTGGGCCTCGATCTCGCCGGCGGTCGTGATGGGCGCGGTGGCGGTCGGCTCGATGGTGCGCGCCGTCACGTACACCGTGGCGCCGGCGAGAGCGGCCTCGATGGCGGCGCCGCGGCCGATGCCACGACTCGCGCCTGCCACCACTGCCACCTTGCCGTCGAGGACGCCCATGGGCGGGGCAGGCTACGCCCGACCCTTGACTCCGTACCAAGGTACGGGGCGTACCGTCCGGACATGATCAGCCAACGACTGCGCGAAGTCGACACCGTCGGCGTGGACGAGACCGTGGCTGCCGCCGACGACGTGGTGATCGTCGACTGCTGGGCCGAGTGGTGCGGTCCGTGCC
>DASXAI010000507.1:0-8427 GCA_036406775.1 Acidimicrobiales bacterium | reverse complement strand
AGCGTGTCGGCCTCGTCGAAGAACAGGATCACGCCGCCGTACCGGAGCGCGAGCTTGCGCGCTTTGCGGAACAGACGCTTCACCTTCAGCACGCCGATGCCAAAGAACATGTTGATGAACGCGCCGGGATCGACGAACACGAACGGCCGACCGGTCTCACCCGCGACCGCTTCGGCCATCAAGGTCTTGCCGGTGCCGGGCGGGCCCCACAGCAGGATGCCGCTCGGCACGTGGCCGCCCTTGGCCTCGATCTCCTCGGGCCGCTCCAGCAGGTCGACGTTCTCCTTCACGCGCCGCAGCACCGGATCCTGGCCCCAGATGTCGGCGAACCGGGTCTTGATCTCGCCCGGCTTGAAGTGGTCGATACCGCCGAAGAAGAAGATGGCGTAGAAGAAGACGAGGCTGAAGACGCCCATGATCCCGTAGAAGAACAGATACCCGACGAGCGGCATCCCGGTCATCGGGGAGAACAGCGTGTCCCAGATGCGCCCGGGCGCCTCGGCGATGGCGGTGAAGAAGCTCACGTCCCACTTCCACGCGAAGAAGAGGAAGATGAGCGTCAGGGCGATGAGCCACTTCACGGTGCGTTGCAGCCGGTAGCGGTTCCACGGGTTCATGCGGCCCATGCGCCGCTCCCAGCCGCCGAAGACCTTCCCCTGCCAGAACTGGTAGTAGCCGGGCGAACGCTCGCTGATCAGGTAGTGGATCTGGCGCAGCACCTCCAGGCCCATGATGACCTCGATCCACCACTTGGCCCGGAGTTGGTCCCGCAGGGCCTCGCCGAAGCTCATGATCGGGATCTGCGAGTGGAGGTACGCCGCCGACAGGAGGATGAAGGCCGACAGGAAGACGAGGATCTTGATCCGGTCCCACAACAGCGCCTTCGGGCGGACCTTGGGCTCGCGATCGTCGGGCGGTGGGATGTGCACCGGTCCGACGGCGGCGGGCGGCGGAACCAGCATGCTCATTTGGTCACCTTCCACGATGAGGCGATCTCGTTGGCCGCCTTGCGGTTGTTGAGGTAGCACTGCGACTCGCAGCGCATGAGGAGCAGGTAGGCCCGGCCCGTGGAGGAGTCGAGCAGTTCCGTCCCGTCGAGCGTCGACCAGTGCCCCGGCGAGTCCTGGCTCGGGACGTTGATCACGACGCGACTCCCCACCACGCCTTTCATATCCGTGACGGGCGTGTAGGAAACGACCTCCCAGTTGGCGGGCGTACCCGGATCCTGCAGCACCGGATCGATGCCGCCGAAGATGATCTGGCGCAGGTTCGACTGGGCGATCTGGTCGTTGTCGGACGACGACATGGCGTAGATCTGGACGTCACCCACCAATGCCTCGGGCATGGCCTCGCCGAGGTGGTTCTGGTCGGGCGGCGTGGCGGCGTCGAACGCGACGTGCCAGATGCGCTGGGTGTCGACCGGCAACTTCGGCGGCCGGCCCTCCTTGTCCGGCTCCGTCAGCCGGTACAGCTTCCAATCGCTGGGCAGTTTGAAGTACGTGTTCTCGGACGAGTTCTGGACGTACTGGAAGTTGCTGCCGCCGCACGCCGCCACGATCGCTCCGAGCGCCAGCACCCCGAGTACCCGGGTGGCCCACCGACTCGCGATCATGACCAATTATCGTCCATAAGCAGCCAACGGATTCCTTCAGGCCGGCGAATTGGTGGTCAGGATGGTAACGATCGCGTTGTAATCGGGCACTCCGGACCCCGGCTCCCGGTGCTCCGGCCCAGCCGCCAGCAGGACGTTGCCCTCCGGCCAGTGGACCTGGAGGGTGCGCGACGGCAGGCGCACGAGCCGGGCCGTGCCGTCGTAGGAGCCGGTGTCGGAGCGCAACGTGATGGCGTCGCCCTCGCGTATGCCCAGCTCAGCGGCATCGGCGTGGTCGATGAAGACGGCGTCGCGCCCGGCGCCGGTGTGCGGATCGGTCGCGGCGAACACCATCGAGTTGAACTGCTTGCCGCGCCGGGTCGACACGAAGAAGGTGCCGGGGGCCAGCGCGGGCGGCCGAACATCGGTGACGCTGAACAGGCCTCGCCCGGAGGGGGTGGGGAACCGGCCGCCGGCGCACAGATGACGGCCGCCCCACTGGATGGCGTCGCCCGTGCGTTCGAGGCGCTCGATGCCGGCGTAGGCGGGCACGACGCGGGCGATCTCGGTCCGGAGGTCGCGGTTGGTGCGCCAGGCGAAGCGCTCCGCCAGGTCGGGCCGGACACGGGCCGCCAACTCGGCGAAGATCCGCCACTCGCTGCGGGCCTCGCCCACCTGGCGTGGGATCTCGGGACTGAACGCCACCCGACGCTCCGTGGTGGTCTCGGTGCCACCGCCCTCCTGCTCGTAGCGCGTGGCCGCCGGCAGCAGGATCACCTCGTCGCCGGGGACCAGCATCTGGCTCGTGAGGACGATGTCCTGGTGCACGCGAAGCGGCACCCGCTCGAGGGCCGCCGCGACGCGCCGCGGATCGGGCAGCACGTCGAGGAAGTTCCCTCCGTCGAGGAACAGCACGTCGAGCTGGCCCCGTTCGGCCGCCTCGACCTGCTCGCTGGCGGTGAGACCGGGGTGCGGCGGGATCGGGAAGCCCCACTGCTCGGCCACGCCGGCGGCGTGCTCGGGATCGACGGGCAGCCCGCCCGGCAGCGCCGTGGCGTAGGCCCCCATCTCGGCGCCGCCCTGCACCCCTGAGTGGCCGCGGATCGGCATGAGGCCGCAGCCGTCCCGCCCCACGTTGCCCCGCGCCAGCGCCACGTTCACGATGGCCTTCACGCTGTCGACGGCGTCACGGTGCTGGGTGATGCCCATGCTCCACACGAGCACGGCCGCCTTGGCCCGCGCGTACTCGTCGGCGAACGCCTCCAGCTGGCCTCGGGTCACACCGGCGGCGTCGCACAGGTCGTCGAGATCCATCGTGTCGAGGGCCTCGGCGAGCTCGTCCCACCCCTCGGTGTGGTCGGCGACGAACGCGGTGTCGACGGCGTCACGAGCGATCAACCGCTTGAGCAACGCGTTGGCGAGGGCGGCATCGCCACCTGGGCGCACCGGCACGTGCAGGTCGCACAGCCGGGTGCCGAAGACCGCCGACTCGACGTTGGACGGCACCCAGTAGCGCTCCAGCCCAGGTTCGAGATACGGGTTCACCACCACGACCCGGGCGCCGCGCTGCTTGGCCAGGTACAGATACTTCGTGAAGACCGGTTGGTTGTTGGCGACGTTGGCGCCCCACAGCACGACGAGGTCGGACTCCACCACGTCCTGCAGCGAGCACGTGCTGGCGGCCACGCCGACGGTGGCCTTGAGGCCGAGGGTCGACGGGGCGTGGCACACCCGCGCCGCCGAGTCGATGCTGGCCACGCCCATTGCCCGCGCCGCCTTGCCGGCGACGTAGTACGCCTCGTTGGTGAGGCCGCGGCTGGTGAGGTAGATGGCGGTGCGCTCGCCGCCAGCCTGCCCGATGGCACGGGCGATCGTGTCGAGCGCGTCGTCCCACGAGATCCGGGTGAAGCCGGGCTCGCCCCGCCGGCGCCGCATGGGATGGCCGAGCCGTCCGAGGCCCCGCAGTTCGGCGCCCGTTCGTCCGGCCAGAGCCGCCACATCGGCGAGGACGCCGGGATCGAAGGCGTCGGCCGTGTTGATGTCGAGCAGCTTGAGGCGCGTGGTGCACAGGTGCACGCCGTCGATCGTCCAGTCGTGGAACCCGGCCACACCGAGGGCGCACCCGTCGCACACGCCTTGGGTCAGGACCTTCCACGCGTACGGGAGGTTGCGCCGGTTGGCCCACCCGACCTTGAGCATCTCGCCGTAGTGGTTGGGCTTTTGTTGCCCGATGCCGTTGGGCGCCAGGCCCACCCAGTGCCGCCGGTTCACGTCAGGACGGGATTCGCTCGGGGGCGTAGACGTTGAGGCGGCCGCCGCGAGCGAATCCGGCCAGGACGATGCCGGCGGCGCGGGCGGTGGCCACGGCCAAGGCGGACGGGGCGCTGACGGCCACGACGGCGGCAAACCCCGCGGCCCACGCCTTCTGCACGATCTCGAAGCTGGCCCGGCCCGAGACGAACAGGCCGAGACCGGAGGCGGGGAGGCGGCCATCGAGCAGCAACCGGCCCACGACCTTGTCGACGGCGTTGTGGCGGCCGATGTCCTCCCGCACGAGCTCCACGGCACCGTCGGCCGCGAAAGCGGCGGCGGCATGGGCCGCCCCGGTGGCGGCGAAGACGCCCTGGGCCTGGCCGACGGCGTCGGGGACGGCGGCGAGTACGTCGAGCGGGATCGGACGCGAGGCTGGCACCGGTTCGAGGCGCGCCGCCAGATCGGCCAAGGTGGTCGAGCCGCACAGCCCGCACGACGACGTGGTGGTGCCGACCCGGGGCACGGGCTCGGGGGCCTGGCCGCCGGTCTCCACCGAAACGACGTTGTACGCCGTCTCGCTGGCCGACCCGGTGGCGCAGTAGCGCACGGTGTCGACCGGAGCGCCGGCCAGCAGCCCGTCGGTGAAGCAGACGCCGGCGGCCAGCTCGAAGTCGTGGCCCGGCGTGCGCATCGTGGTGGCCACGAGGTGGTCGTCGAGTCGGATCTCGAGCGGCTCCTCGACCACGAGCTCGTCCGGGGTGCGGCGCGCCACACCGTCGTCGACCCTGGTCACCAGCACCGTCTCGGTCCGGCCCCGCGCCATGCAGGTCAGGGTACCGACGGGAACAGCGCCGGCATCTCGTCGGGCAGGTCCTCGACGGCGACGACCGTGTCGAACAGGCGCAGCCCGCGGGCCTCGTAGTTCGCCCGAGCGTGCGGGCCGTCGAGCGTGCAGGTGTGGAGCCACACGCGCGTCGTGCCGCCGATGGCCCACGCCCTGCGCAACGCTTCGGTGAGCATCCAGCCGCCGACGCCTCGGCCGATGGCGTGGGGCAGCAGGCCGAAGTAGACGACCTCGACGTCGCCACCCGGCTGACGCTCGAGTTCGAAGTAGCCCGCCGGCGCGCCGTCCTCGTAGACGACCCACGTCTCGACCTCGGGCCGGGTCACCCACACCGACCACTCGTCCCGGGTCCAGGGCAGGCGGGAGTACCACCACCAGTCGCGCCCGACGGCGGCGTACAGGTACCGGCTGAACTCGGGTGACGGCCGCTCGACCTGCACCACCGACACCGACGCCGGTTTCGGGGCCGGTCGCAGCTCGTCCGGGGACCGCTGCTCGAGGTGCCAGGTGGTGACCTCGGTGGGCCTCATACGGACCGGTGCAGCTCGGCGCGCAGGTGGTGCGTCAGCGGCAGGCCGACAGCGGCCATCTCGAGCGAGTACCGCATGACGTCGCCGTCGACGCCGACATGGCGGGTGAGGGCCTCGACATCCTTGGCCGTGCTCGTGCGGGCCACGGCCGTCGTCTCGAGGTCGATGGTGGTGCCGTCGACCGTGCCCTCCTGCACCTCGACGATGCCCGTCGGGTGAGCCAGGACGAGCTCGACCCGGCCCGGTCCGGCCGGCCGCCAGAATCCCGTCTCCTTGTGGAGGGGGCGGCCGTCGTCGTCGTGGGTGGTCCGCTGGTCGTAGATCAGGAACGGCTTGCCGACGTGGGAGAACGTGATGGTCTCGCCGTAGCCGAAGGGCTCGATGGTGGGGTACTCGCCCTGGCCGTGGCCGGTCCAGGTGCCGAGGAGGAAGGCGAGCGGGGCGAGGTCCGGGTGGAGTGGGGGTGACGCCGTCACGGCGTCGGACGGTACCGCAGCCGCTGGTCACCGCGGCCGGGCGGCCGGCTCAGGCGGAGAGCAGGAGCGCTGGCGACATCCGGGCGGCGGGGCGGAAGCCGTGGGGGGAGGCCACGGTGGGTTGGACGTCGCCAGCGCTCATTGGCTTCAGCGTCCCACCGCAACCCGTGAACAACCTGTGAGGGCCGTGGGAAGTCGCTCGCAGTGCTACGGCGGGCCGTCCCCATCCAGCCGGGGCAGGTCGGCGATGGCGTCGAGCTTGTGCTTCGACCACACCTCCTGGAGGTTGGCGTGGGCCGTGCTCATCATCGAGCTGAGGGCGATCTTGACCGCTGTCTCCAGGTCGACGTGGGAGCGGACGGCCACCTCCAGCAGGAACTTGCCGTACTTCGTCTCGCCGATCTGCAGGCGGCAGCTCGTCGGACGCCCGGATGTAGTTGCCCTCCGGATAGACGAGGAAGATGTCGGGCCGACGTACAGCGCCGCCTCGTACAGGCGGGTGACGGTGGCCAGGTTGGCGCCGTCGGCCTGGCCCTTGCCCACAGCGAGGTCGTGGTCGATGCGATCGAGCACCTCCTGGGTCGTCGTCAGGTTGCCGGCCGACTCGAGGATGAACAGGCGGTCGCCAGCCCGGCCGCAGCACGTGGAGCTTGCGGTACGTGTTCACGTTGTCGACGCCGGCGTTGGTGCGGGTGTCGGCGAGGAAGAACAAGCCCTCGTTCAGGCGCATGGCCAGGCAGTAGGTCATCCGGGGAAGGCCTGCTGCCACCGGTCGAGGTACGTCACCGAGCGCACCGGCAGGCGCTCGACGCGCTGGAACGTGTCGCCCGTGTAGTAAGCGACAGGAATCAGCGCGCAGTGGCTGATGCCCTCGGGCAGTTCGAGGATGGCAGCCATCTCTTGGCCGTGCATCAGCGTGAGCGTGGTCAGTGTCGTGCCGAGGCCCCGGCTCCGGGCGGCCAGCATGAACGACCACGCCGCCGGAAGGACCGAGGCGAGCAACGTCGCCGTCAGGAAGGGGTTGTCCGGCGCCAGCCCGGGCACGCAAGGGAATACCAGTGCCGGCACCTCACCCAGATGGTCGGCGAGGTACTGGGCCGAGTCGATGCTCGGCGCTGCTTGGCGCTGGCGGGGATCGTCGTCGGCGTACTCCTGGGCGAGCACCGACGGCTTGTAGGCCGTCCACGCGCGGAGGTAGACGTCGGCGACCCGGGCGCGTTGCTCGGGTTCGGTGACCACGAGCCAGCGCCAGAACTGGAGGTTGCCGCCGGTCGGCGCCTGCACGGCGACCGTGAGGCACTCCTCGATGAGGTCGAGCGGCACCGGTCGGGTGACGTCGAGCCGGCGGCGCACCGACCGGGTCGTGGTGAGCAGGTGATCGGTGGCAGCGACATCGATGTCCGTCATCGACGGCACCATATGCCGGTGACAGATCCCCGGGTTGCGGCGCGCATGGCCGCCATCGAACCCTTCCGCGTCGTCGAGGTCATGGAAGCGGCGTGGGCGTTGGAGGCGGCCGGACAGTCGGTGGTGTGGTTCTGTGTCGGCGAGCCCGACTTCGGCACGCCCTCGCGGGTCGTCGCGGCGGCCGGCGCGTCGACCCGGGACGGCCATGTGCACTACACCGGGTCGCTCGGGATTCCGGAGCTGCGCGAGGCCATCAGCGACTACTACGCCCGCCGGCTCGGCGCCGCCGTGGCGCCCGGCCGCATCGTCGTCACCACGGGCGCCTCGGGCGCGCTGCTCATGGCGCTGGCGGCGACGCTCGACCCCGGCCGGGAGATCGTGCTGGCCGACCCGGGCTACCCGTGCAACCGGAGCTTCGTGCGCCTGTACGAGGGGACGGTGCGGGGGGTACCCGTCGACAGCGGCTCCAACTACCAGCTGACCGCCGGCCTCGTGGAGTCGGCCTGGACCGAGCGCACCGGTGGCGTGCTGCTCGCGACGCCGTCCAACCCGACCGGAACCGTGGTGCCGCCGGCCGAGCTGACCGCCATCGCCGACACGGCCGCGGCGCGAGGCGGCGTGCTCTACGTCGACGAGATCTACGGCGAACTCGTCTACGACCGGGCGCCGTCGACCGTGCTCGGGCACACCGACGACGCCTTCGTGATCAACAGCTTCTCCAAGACGTTCGGCATGACGGGCTGGCGGCTGGGCTGGCTCGTGACGCCCGAGTGGGCGCTCGACGCGGTGCGATCACTCGCCCAGAACATGTACATCTCGCCGCCAGCGCCGGCCCAGTACGGGGCCCTCGCCGCCTTCACGCCGGAGGTGTGGGACGTCGTGGCCGAGCGCCGCCACGCGTTCCAGGAGCGACGGGACGTACTCGTGGCCGGCCTCCGCTCGATCGGGTTCGGCGTACCGGTGCAGCCCGAGGGCGCCTTCTACGTCTACGCCGACATCAGCGCCTTCGACGACGACTCCGCCGTCTTCGCCCGCCGCGTGCTCCAGGACGCCGGTGTCGCCGTCACGCCCGGGTGCGACTTCGGCCGCAACGCCGCCGAGCGCCACGTCCGGTTCTCGTACACGACCTCGCTCGATCAGGTCCACAAAGGCCTCGACCGCCTCGCCGCGTACTTGACATAACCGGAAGTTGGAGCCCTGAACGCCCGGGAGGGCGGTTTCCGGTCCAACTTCCCGCAAAAACGAGTCAGGCCCGGGCCGGAGCCCGGGCCTGTCCTCAGACGGACTAGAAGTCCTCCATGCCACCGCCGGGCATGGCGGGGACGT
>DASXAI010000506.1:0-4243 GCA_036406775.1 Acidimicrobiales bacterium | reverse complement strand
TTTTGCACCTCTACGGTGCTTTTCCGTCACATCGGCGAGGAACGTGCCGTGCTCAGGTCGTCAGCACGGTGCAGGCGCTGATCCCGGGCGCCCCGTAGACATGGGTGAACGCCGTCTTGGGCGTCCCCGGGACCTGTCGCTCGCCGGCCGCGCCCCGCAACTGCAGCACGTTCTCGTACACCTGGCGGAGGCCGGAGGCGCCGATCGGCTCGCCGTTGGCGAGACAGCCGCCGTCGGTGTTGACCGGCAGCGAGCCGCCGATCTCGGTGGCGCCGCTCTGGATGAGCGCCTCCTGTTCACCGTGCTTGCACAGCCCGGTCTCGGCCATGTGCATGACTTCGGCGCCCGACTCGGTGTCCTGCACCTGGGCCACGTCGACGTCGGCCGGCTCGAGGCCGGCCTGTTCGAACGCCAGGGTCGCGGCCTCCACCGACGGGCTGTCGGCCCGGTCGATGGCGAGCCACGGGCTGAACACTTCGAACGAGCCGAACCGCCGCGAGCACAGCGTGGCGGCGCGCAGGTACACGGGCCGGTCGGTGTAACGATGGGCGTGGTCGGCTCGGCACAATACGAGCGCCACCGCGCCCTCACCAGGCGAGCAGAACATGTACTGCGTCAGCGGATGGCTGATCATCGCTGACCCGAGGATCTGCTCCTCGGTCAGCGGATCACGGCGCCACGCGTTCGGGTTCAACGACCCGTTGCGGAAGGCCTTGGCCGCCACGCGGGCCAGCGTCCCGGCCGAGATGCCGTGCTCCTGCTGGTAGCGCTGGATCTTGAGGGCGAAGAACTGGGTCGTGAGCATGAGGCCGGTCTCGCCGTACCACGCGCCGAGGCCCACTTCGGCCGGGTCGGTGTTGAAGGCACCGCGCGGATGCTTGTCGAAGCCGATGGCGAGCCCGAGGTCGTAGGCCCCGGAGCGGATGGTGCGATCGGCCATCGTGAGGGCGCTGCCGCCGGTGGCACACCCGTTGTAGACGTTGACGAACGGCAGCCCCGTGAGACCGAGCTCGCTCACCAAGGCGTCGGCATCGCCGGCGGAGTGGCTGCCGCCGAACGCGAACTGGGCATCGGCAAAGGTGAGCCCGGCGTCGGCCAGTGCCGCTCGCGTGGCCACGACCGCCTGCTCGCGGCCCGACCGCTCGTGGCGGCCGAAGGGATGGATGCCGATGCCGACGATGGCGACTTCCGGCCCGCTCACGAGCCACCTCCTGTACCGCTGGGCGCGAAGGCGAACGTTACGACCTCTGTGCCGTCAGGGTCCCGCCGGAACGTCTCGATGACGAGCTCCATCGGCATACCGATCTCGAGCTGCTCCGGATCGGCGACGGTGAGGCGCGACTCGACGATCACTTCGTTGGGCAGTTCGACGTAGCCCACGCCGTACGGGACGAACTCTTCCGGCCCGGCGTACGGCTCCTTCGGCTGGAAGCCCTGCACCGTGTAGCTCCACAAGGTGCCGCGCCGTGACAGTTCGCGTTCCTGCATGTCCTCGCCGCAACACCGCGGACAGGATCCTTGGGTGGGAAAGGTCGTGGTGCCACACGTTCGGCACCTGCTGCCGATGAGCCGCGGCTCGTCCGAAGGCCACGTGAACAGGCCCGCGGCGACAGGAACAACATTCGCCATTCCACTACGTCAGCATTGCCTTGCCGACGTGTCAACTATTTCCTTATGATGATCAGGTCTGTATGGGTGATGGGCGATGGTGGCGAGGAGCGCGACGAAGCTCAACGGTGCGGCGGGCAGTGCCGTGACCACCGTCGGAACCAGCGCCGGCGAGAACGGCTACCTCGACCTGACCGTGGTCGACGGTGGCTCGGCGCCGGGCGACGGGCGCCGTCGCACCCTCAAGACCTCCGAGCGGGTCGCCCTCGACATCGTGCACGACATCGTGGCCCAGGGGCTGCACACCGGGGCGCGCCTGCCGCTCGAAGCGGAGATGGTGGAGGACTACGGCGTCAGTCGTTCGTCGTTGCGAGAAGCACTGCGGCTGCTCGAGGTGCAGGGGCTCATCCGCCTCAAGCCCGGCCCCGGAGGCGGACCTGTCGTCGGCGCCGTGGACGCCTCCAACCTGGCCCGTACCGTCAGCCTCTACTTCCACCTCGGCGCCGCCACCTACCACGATCTGCTGGCGACCCAGGTGCTGCTCGAACCCATGTGCGCGCAGCTGGCGGCGGCCAATCCCGATCGGCGCCGGCTGATGGAGCCGTTCTTCGAGCCCGTGTCCACCGATGACGACGCGGGCTACCACCGCGACACGGTGGCGTTCCACACCGCCATCTACATCCTGGCCGCCAATCCCGTGCTCCGCCTCTTGACCGAGGCCATGACCCACATGGTGTCGGACCACGTGCTGGCCACCATGGATCCGGTCGACCTGCATTCGGCCATCGCCGCCGAGCACGCCGCCATCGCTCGCGCCGTCGCCAACGGCCACGGCGCTCGGGCCCACCAGTTGATGGCGGCGCACTTCGAGGCCCAACACGAGTTCTACCGCCGCACGATTCCGGCCCGTCTGGGCCAGCTCATCGAGTGGCGCTGAACAACCCGGGATCATGACCGCCGACGTCGAATCGTTTCGTTCTGCTGCCCACGACTGGCTCTCCTCGCGGCTCGAGCCCCGGCCCGTCGAGGACGCCGACGGCGGCTGGGGCCGCGGCGTGCACGATGTGTCGGTCTTCCACGACCTCACCGCCGACGACGAGCGCGCCCTGCTCGACCGGGCCATGCACTGGCAACAGACGAAGTGCGACGCCGGCTACGGCGCCATCACGTGGCCGTGCGAGTTCGGCGGCGCCGGACTGTCGCCGCGCCACGAGGAGGCCTTCCGAGAAGAGGAGGACGGTTTCGTCACGCCGCTGCCTCACGAGACCACCTCGGTGACGGCCCGTCTGATCGCCCCCACGGTGCGGATCTACGGCACCGAGGCGCAGCAGGACCGCTGGGTGCGGCGCTTCCTGCGCACGGACGAGCTCTGCTGCCAGCTGTTCTCCGAACCCGGCGCCGGGTCCGATCTGGCTGGCTTGGCGACGCGCGCCGTCACCGACGGCGACCAGTGGATGGTGAACGGTCAAAAGGTGTGGAGCTCGGGCGCCCGGTTCGCCGAGTGGGGCATGCTCGTGGCTCGCACCGATCCCGATGTGCCGAAGCACGCCGGGCTCACGACGTACATCATTCCGATGGACCTCAGTGGCATCGAGGTGCGGCCCATCCGCCAGATGTCGGGTGGCTGGTCGTTCAACGAGGTCTTCCTCGAAGACGTGCGCGTCGACGACCGGTACCGCGTCGGCGCCATTGGCGACGGGTGGCGCGTCGCCCTCACGACCCTCGGCCTGGAACGAGGCGCCGCCGACCAGCGCGTCGGCGGTGGCATCGATCAGGCGCTCGCACTGGCGCGCTGGCTCGGGCGCACCGCCGACCCGGTGCTGCGGGACCGCCTGGCTGACCTCTACGTGAACGAGCGGATCACCGCCCTCGTCCACGAGCACATGGCGAAGGCGGTGGCCGCGGGGCACGATCCCGGCGCCCAGGGGTCGATCGCCAAGCTGCGATGGACACAGGACCTGGCCCGCACCTCCGACGTGGTGTCGCTCTTGCTCGGGCCGAGACTCGTCGCTGACACCGGCGAGTGGGGCACGTACTCGTGGTCGGCCCACGTGCTCGGCGCGCCGGGCTATCGCATCGCGGGTGGCTCCGACGAGATCCAGCGCAACATCCTCGGCGAGCGGGTTCTCGGCCTGCCCCCCGAGCCGCGGGTCGACCGCAACGTCGCGTGGCGCGACGTCCCCAGGGCTATCGAAGCGCGCCGGTAGATTCTCGTCGTGCCCCGAACCGAACGGCGAACCCGCAAGCGAGACCGCGGACCCGTCGAGCGTCCCGCCATGGCCGTGCGGCTGGCGCGCGGTTGCATTTCGGTCGGCCCCACCGCGGCGGTCGAGCGGGCGCTGAAGACCTCCGAGAGCGTGGCGCGCGACATCGTGCGCGACATCGTGCGCCAGGGTCTGTCGACCGGCGACAGCCTGCCCCACGAGGCGGCGATGATCGGGCACTACGGCGTGTCCCGGGAGTCGCTTCGCGAAGGACTGCGGCTGCTCGAGGTGCAGGGCCTCATCACCCTCCGGCGCGGGCCCGGCGGCGGGCCGGTGGTGGGGCACATCGACCCGGCCACGCTGGGGCGCACGTCGACGCTCTACTACCACGTGGCCGGGGCCACGTACCGGGAGCTCTTCGACGCCTGGGT